>JAJUHM010000048.1 GCA_029279925.1 Aquabacterium olei | reverse complement strand
GGCATCGAGACCTTCGTCGGCTCGTCGGGCCGTGTGTTTCCCGCCGACATGAAGGCGGCGCCCTTGCTGCGGGCCTGGTTGCACCGCTTGCGGGCGGCCGGCGTCACGGTGCTGGCGCGGCATCGCTGGCTGGGCTGGACGCCCGACGGGACGCTGCGCGTGCAAGGGCCCGAGGGCGAGCGCGCCGTGCAGGCCGACGCCACGGTGCTGGCGCTTGGGGGCGGCAGCTGGGCCCGGCTGGGCTCTGACGGCGCCTGGGTGCCCCTGCTTGCGGCGCGCGGGGTCACGGTGGCCGGGTTGCGGCCCGCCAACTGCGGCTTCGACGTGGCGCCCACAGCACCGGGTCGCACCGGATGGAGCGACTACCTTCGTCAACGCTTTGCCGGTCAGCCCGTCAAACCGGTGGTGGCCAGCGTCACCGATGCGCAGGGGCGGCTTCATCGTCAGCAGGGAGAGTTCGTGCTCACCGACACCGGCATCGAAGGCAGCCTGGTCTACGCGTTTTCGGCACGTCTGCGGGACCAGATCGACGCCGAAGGGCAGGCGACCTTCACGCTGGATTTGCTGCCCGACCATTCGGCCGCGCAGGTGCTCGCCGAGGTGAGCCGTCCGCGCGGACCCCGCAGCCTGGCCACCCACCTCAAGAGCCGCCTGGGCGTGGCCGGCCTGAAACTGGCGCTGCTGCACGAGTGCCTGAGTCCGGAGGCGCTGGCGCAGCCCCACAGCCTGGCCGCTGCCTTGAAAGCCCTGCCCCTCACCCTGACCGCCACCCGCCCCATTGACGAGGCGATCAGCACTGCAGGCGGGGTCGCGCTGGAGGCGCTGGACGAGCACCTGATGCTGCGCGATGTGCCCGGCGTGTTCTGCGCCGGGGAGATGCTGGACTGGGAGGCGCCGACCGGCGGCTATCTCCTGACAGCCAGCATGGCCAGCGGCCGCGTGGCGGGGCAGGGCGTGCTGGCCTGGTGGCGTCGGGCCACCGCCACAACGAGCGCTGAAGCGTCTGACTGACCCGCAGGTGAGGGTCAGTTTTCCTCCCACGCGGCGGGCTGACGTGCCATATTGAGGGCGAGGCCACGGCGTGGCCCGTCACCGACAGGAGGCCGTCATGATGCTGCTGGACGAAATGCTGTCACTCAAGCTGCTCACGCCCGAGCAGCATGCCGAGATCCGCTGCTGGGTGCGGGGCGCCCGTACGCCGGAGCGCATCATGGGCATGCCGCCGCATCTGTGGCGGGCGCTCGAGATGGCAAGCCTGCTGATGGACGTGGACGTCGAAGGCGGGCTGCCGAACTAGCGTCGGCAGCGCCCGCGATCGGGCCGGTCTCTCAGGCTCGATCGGCCTGTTGCAGGGCGAGGCGCTTGCCCCGCGCCCGGATGTTGAGCGCCTCGACCGCCAGCGAGAAGGACATGGCGGCGTAGATGTAGCCCTTCGGCACATGGGCGTCGAAGGCTTCGGCCGTCAGGGCCATGCCCACCATCACGAGGAAGGCCAGCGCGAGCACCTTGACCGAGGGGTGGCGGTCGACGAATTCGCCGATGGGCTTGGCCGCGAACAGCATCACGCCCACCGCGGCCACCACGGCGGCGACCATCACGCCGATGTGATCGACCATGCCCACGGCGGTGATGACCGAGTCGAGGGAGAACACGATGTCGATCACGGCGATCTGGCCGATCGTGGCCCAGAACAGGCGCTGGCCGGCGGCTTTCAGCGCGGCGGGATCGGCCGCGGGCGGGCCGTCCTGCTCGCGGGCCTCGACCTCCACAAAGATCTCGTGCGAAGCCTTCCACAGCAGGAACAGCCCGCCGCCCAGCAGCACGAGATCCCGTCCGCTGATGCCCTGGCCGAACACGTGGAAGAGGTCGGCCTTCAGGCCCATCACCCAGCTGAGCGAGAACAGCAGGGCCAGACGCGAGAGCATGGCAAAGCCCAGGCCGAGGCGGCGCGCCTTGTCGCGGACGTCGGTGGGCAGACGCCCCACCAGGATGGAGATGAAGATGATGTTGTCCACACCCAGGACGATTTCCAGGGCGGTGAGCATGGAAAAGGCAATCCAGATGTTGGGGTCGAGCAGGAAGTCCATGGCGAGGGGCAAGGGCAGCACGCGCTGCCGAGTCAAAGCCGACTAGGATAGCGCGGGCGGGAACAGAGAACGGTCCACCGACGTGGACCCCGGATCATGCAGGTGGCGTTTGACAGTCGCAAGGCGGAAATGCGGTCCCGCGGCCTCGACGAGGTCATTGCCCCGGCGGGCGCGGGTCGGTGCCCGATGAGGCGTGCGATCCGGCGTAGCATGGGGGCCGTTGTCCACTCTCCACCGCCCAAGGCCCGCATGAAAGCAATCTGGAACGGCGTCGTCATCGCCGAAAGCGACGACATCGTCACCCTCGAAGGCAACCACTACTTCCCGCGCGAGGCCCTGAACGACGCCTACGTGACCTTCAGCAACCACCGCAGCAGCTGTGTCTGGAAGGGGCAGGCGTTGTGGCTGAGTCTCTTCGTCAATGGCGAAATGAAGCCCGACGCCGTGTGGTTCTACCCCGAGCCCACCGAGGCCGCCCAGGAGATCAAGGGGCGCGTGGCCTTCATGCCGGGCGTCGAGATCTCGGGCTGACAGGCGGGGGATGCCCCCGCGGGGAGCCATGAGGCCCCACAATGGCCTGACAAAGTTGGTCGCGATCCCGTGTGGCCCTGGAGATTCCCGTGGTCCGCATCGAACTGTCCGTCGACCTGCAATACGAGGTGACCCCGCCGGGGGCGGACTTCATCTTCAACATCCATGGCGCACACACCCGCTGCCAGGTGATTCGCAGTGAGCGGCTCGACATCAGCCAGTCGCTGCTGCCGCAGATCTTCACCGACCCGGTCAGCCACAACCGCTACCTGCGGCTGGGTGCCGCCGCCGGCCCGCTGAAGGTGAGCTACAGCGCGGTGGTCGACCTGCATCACCACCTGTGCGCGCCCGAGCTGATTGCCGAGACGCCGGTGGCGAGCCTGCCGCCCGAGGCCCTGGGCTACATCTACCCCAGCCGTTACTGCCAGTCCGACCTGATGGGCGCCCTGGTGATGCGCGAGTTCGGGCACCTGCCGCAGGGCCATGCCCGTGTGGTGGCCATCCAGAACTGGGTGCGCCAGCATGTGCGCTTCGAGGGCAACACCACCACCAGCGCCACCTCGGCCATGGACACGCTCAACGAAGGCCGCGGGGTGTGCCGTGATTTTGCGCACCTGATGATCGCGCTGTGCCGGGCGCTGAACATCCCGGCGCGCTTTGCCACCGGCATCGACTTCGGGGCCGACCCGGCGCTGGGGCCGACCGACTTCCACGCCTATGTCGAGGTGTTTCTCGGTGGGCGCTGGTACATCTTCGACCCTTCGGGCACGGCCATTCCGATGGGCTTCGTGCGATTCGGCACCGGGCGCGACGCGGCCGACGTGTCGTTCGCCACGATCTTCGGTTCAGTGCAATCGCAGCCGCCGGTGATCCATGTGCGGGCCCTGCTCGACGGCGAGGGACTGTGCGAGATGCCGCGGCACCGCACCGAGGCGATTTCGACCGACGCGCCGGCGCATTGGGGGTGAATCGCCGCGGGCCCCCTGCAAGGCGTCCGATCCCGGATAATCGCGCATGAACTCCTCTTCTTCGCCGGCCAACCCGGCGACCCCGGCGTCGGCCCATCCGGCCACGCCCGCCGCCGTCAGCGGCCCCTCCTTCCAGCAACTGTCCCTGTCGGAGGCCATGCAGGCCAATCTGCAGACGCTGGGCTATCTGGCCATGACGCCCATCCAGGCGGCCAGTCTGCCGCTGGCGCTGTCCGGCAAGGACCTGATCGCGCAGGCCAAGACCGGCAGTGGCAAGACGGTGGCCTTCGGCCTGCCGCTGCTGACTTCGCTCAACCCGCGGCACTTTGCCGTGCAGGCGCTGGTGCTGTGCCCCACGCGGGAGCTGGCCGACCAGGTCACCACCGAGATCCGCCGCCTGGCGCGGGCCGAAGACAACATCAAGGTCGTGACGCTGTGTGGTGGCAGCCCCATCCGGCCGCAGCTGGCCAGCCTCGAGCACGGCGCCCACATCGTGGTGGGCACACCCGGCCGCGTGCTGGATCACCTGGCGCGCGAAACGCTGAACCTTGATGCCCTGAAGACGCTGGTGCTGGACGAGGCCGATCGCATGCTGGACATGGGCTTTGCCGACGACATCGCGCAGGTGGTGGCGCATGCCCCGAAGCAGCGCCAGACGCTGCTGTTCTCGGCCACCTACCCCGAGGGCGTGGACAAGCTGGCGCGCCGCTTCATGCGTGATCCGCAGGAGGTGAAGCTGGCCGAGCGCCATGACACGTCGCGCATCCGCCAGCGCTTCTACGAGGTCAAGGATTCGGAGCGCCTGCACGCTGTGGGCCTGCTGCTCGATCATTTCCGCCCGGCCAGCACCATCGCGTTCTGCAACACCAAACAGCAGTGCCGCGACCTGGTCGACGTGCTGCAGGCGCAGGGCATCGTGGCCCTTGAGCTGCATGGCGACCTCGACCAGCGTGAGCGCGATCAGGTGCTGGTGCGCTTCGCCAACGGCAGCTGCAGCGTGCTGGTGGCGACCGACGTGGCCGCGCGCGGGCTCGACATCGCCCAGCTCGAGGCCGTCATCAACGTCGACATCACGCCCGACCCCGAGGTGCACACCCACCGCGTGGGCCGCACCGGCCGTGCCGGCGAATCGGGCTGGGCCTTCAGCCTGGCCAGCATGGACGAGATGGGCCGCGTGGGCCGCATCGACGAGATGCAAGGCCGTGCCAGCGAATGGCACCCCTTGAGCGAACTGACGCCCTCGGCCGAGCGCGAGCCGTTGCGCCCGCCGCGCGTGACCCTGCAGATCCTCGGTGGGCGCAAGGAAAAGATCCGCCCGGGCGACGTGCTGGGCGCGCTGACCAAGGACCTGGGCTTCGATGGTGCCCAGATCGGCAAGATCAACGTCAACGAGTTCTCGACCTATGTGGCCGTGGACCGGGCCATTGCCGACAAGGCCTTGAAGGGCCTGCAGGGCGGCAAGGTCAAGGGCAAGTCGGTGAAGGTGCGGGCGCTGTAACGGCATGCATGCCCTTGAACCCACAAGGGTTTCCCCGGAGCAAATTGCACCCCACGTTTGTTTAACAAATCGTTAACATCATCCTTCCGGAAACCCGGGTTGTACATGGAGGGGTGTTGAATGAAGCCTTTTCGGATTCGACTGAGCGGCCTGCTGGCGGCCGGCTTGCTGGTCTTGAGCGTGGTGTTCCTGTTCGGGATGGTAGGCAGTTTGATCTCACTGAAGGACAGTCGCCGCGCTGTGGTCGACGCGAACCAGGAGATCCGCGTGGTGCTTGATCTGATCGATGCGATCAACCACACGCGAACCAGCCGGGTATGGCTGGTGCAGGCGGCTGCGCTGACTGGCAGCGGCAAATTCGACGAGGGCAAGAAAGCCATCGGCGTGGCCGAGCAGAAGTTGCAGGCGTCTCGGGACAGTGCCGAGCGCTACCTTAAAGTGGCGCTGGCATCGGATGCCGCCGAGCAGGGACTGGCCGAGGCCTATCGAGCGAGCTATCAGGCGTACGTGAACGAGGGCGTGAAGCCGCTCATCCAATCCTTGAAGACTGGCGACGTCGCGACCTACATGGCCACGCTGCGTGACAGGACCGGCCAGCTCGACCGCGCGTTCGAGAAGGCGCTGGATGCCTCGCTCACGCACCGTGAGAGCAAGGGCAAGGAGAAGTCTCAGCAGGTCGAGCGCGACTTCAACCGCAACCTGCGTGTCACGGTGGCATTGGGCGTGCTGTTCTTCGTGTCGGTGGCGCTGCTGTACCTGGCGATGCACCGCTTCATCGTTGTGCCGCTGCACGCTGTGTCCGACGAACTGCAACTGATCGCCGACCGGGACTTCACCGAGCGCGCCACCGCGCGGTCGCCACTCGAGTTGGTCGAAGTCCGGGCGATGCTCGACTGCCTTCACAGGATGCGCAGCAGCCTTGGCCAGGCCATCGGCTCGATCGCGGGCGGCGCGGAAAGCGTGGGCTCGGCCAGCAGCGAGATCGCGGCCGGGGCGGTAGACCTGTCGAACCGTACGGAGCGCCAGGCGGCCCGCTTGCAGGAGGCCGCCGCCAGCATCCAGGACATCACGGTCAAGATCGACGACACCGCCCGGGCAGCGGATGAGGCGCACCGTGTGGTCCAGGATGCCGTGGCCAGCGCCGAAAGTGGCAACCGGCAGGTGGCCGAGGCCATCGGCAACATCCTGTCGATCCAGAAGGCGAGCAACCGGATCAAGGACATCAACGCGGTCATCGACGGCATTGCCTTCCAGACCAACATCCTGGCGCTCAACGCGGCCGTGGAAGCCGCCCGAGCAGGAGACCAGGGCCGCGGCTTCGCGGTGGTGGCCACGGAGGTGCGCGCTCTGGCCAACCGGAGCGCCGAGGCGGCCAAGCAGATCAGCGAGATCATCCAGGAGACCATAGGCATCGTCGACGAGGGGGTCCGGGTGGTCAACGAGACGGGCTCTGCCATTGGACAGACACTGGGCGGTATCGCGCAGGTATCCGGGCTGATGAACGAGATCCGAGAAGCGACGGGTTCGCAGTCCTCGAAGCTGGCAGGCGTGAGTCTGTCGATCAATGAACTGGACGACATGACCCAGCAGAACGCCGCACTGGTCGAGCAGAACTCGGCGGCAGCAGACAGCCTGAAGCAGCAGGCCATGCGGCTGAACGCCACAGTGGGCGAATTCAGGCTGTCCTGATCTTCGGTGCTCATGCCGGCAGTGCACGTGCCAGCAGCGCCTTGACGTCGATGAGGCGGGTGTCGATGCTGCCGACCACGCTGCCCCAGCGCTCGCCCAGCCGCGTGGCGATGAAGGCATCGGCCACGAAGCCGGGCGCGTGCTGCCGCAGCAGGCAGGCCTGCGCCGCGACGGCCAGACGCTGGGCCAGAACGCGGCCGAGGGCCTCAAGCTGTGCGGGATCGGTCTGCAGCAGGGCCTGCAGCGCGCGCAGCTCCTGCCTCAGCGCCCGGTCGTCGTGCGCCATCCGCAGCAGGTCGTCGAGCAGGGCCTGCGCCGAGGCGGGGTCCTTGGCAATCGCGCGCAGCACATCCAGGCACATCACGTTGCCCGAGCCCTCCCAGATCGAATTGACCGGGGCCTCGCGGAACAGCCGGCCCATCTGGCCGTCTTCGACGTAGCCGTTGCCGCCGAACACCTCCATGGTCTCGCCGGTGACCTCGACGGCGCGCTTGCAGACCCAGAACTTGGCGGCCGGCGTCATGATGCGTTTCCAGGCCTTGTCCAGCGGCGTGTCGTCCCGCTCGTAGGCCTGGGCCAGCCGCGTCATCAGCACGACGTTGGCCTCGTTCTCCAGCGCCAGGTCGGTCAGCACCGATTGCATCAGCGGCTGGTCGGCCAGCAGGCGGCCGAAGGCACGGCGCCGGCGCGTGTAGGCCAGGCTCTGCACGAGGCCCTGCCGCACCATGCCCGCGCTGCCCACCACGCAGTTCAGGCGCGTGTAGGTGGCCATCTCGATGATGGTCGGGATGCCGCGGCCCGGCTCGCCCATCAGCACGCCGTACGCGTCCTTGAACTCGACCTCGCTGCTCGAGTTGCTGCGGTTGCCCACCTTGTTTTTCAGGCGCTGCACCTCGACCGCATTGCGCGTGCCATCGGGGCGCCAGCGCGGCACGAAGAAGCACGAGGGGCTGCCGTCCGGGGTCTTGGCGACCACCAGGTGGGCATCGCACATCGGCGCCGAGAAGAACCACTTGTGGCCGCGCAGCGTGAACTCGCGGTCGGACGTGCCGATGGGCGTGGCCTGCGTGGTGTTGGCGCGCACGTCGGAGCCGCCCTGCTTTTCGGTCATGCCCATGCCGATCCAGATGGACTGCTTCTGCGCCAGCGGCAGGTCGCGCGGGTCGTAGGCGGTGCTCATCAGCAAGGGCAGGCAGGTGTCGCGCAACAGGGGCTCGCGCGCCAGCAGCGGGATGGCGGCCTGGGTCATCGTGGCGGGGCACAGGGTGCCCGCTTCCACCTGGGTGTGCAGGTAGAAGCCCGCCGCCCAGGCCGTCCAGCGGCCTCGGGCCCCGCTGGCGAAGGGCAGGGCGATGAGGCCCTGCTCTCGGTACATCGCCATCAGCGCGTGCCAGCTGGGGTGGAAGGTGACCTGGTTGATGCGGCGGCCGCGCGCATCGAAGGCCTTGAGCTCGGGCGTGTGGCGGTTGGCCTCGTCACCCAGTGCGAAGGTGTCGGCCTGGCCGAGCCGTGCGGCGTACTGCGTCAGGTCGGCGGTGAAGGCCTGCGCGCTGGCACGCTCCAGCGCGTCCAGCATGGGGCGGTCGGTGGTGAGCAGGTTGTAGTCCGTCCACTCGTCGAACTGGTTGCTGACTTCGTGTGTGTGCCAATCCATGCTTGTCTCCGGCTTGCTTCATGATCGGGGCCTGCACACCGCGCATCCCTCCGATCGGGCTTGTTGTCATGGCAAAAATTCTAGGAAAGGCGACCGAGTCAGGTGTTCGGCTTTCGGGCGCCACGCGCCGCAAGCCGCGCCAGCAGCGCGCGCACCTGAGCTCCGAGGCGCTGCAGGAGGCCTTTGTTCGGGTTTTGATGGACAAGGGCTACGCGAAGGCGACGATCCGCGAGATCGCGGCGGTGGCCGGTGTCGGCATCGGCACGTTTTACGACTACGTCGCCAACAAGGACGCGCTGGCGGCCCTGACGATCCACATGCACGTCAAGCAGCTCGCCATCGCGATGGCGGCGTGTGCCGAGCGGCACCGTGGCGTGCCGACGCAGGTGCTGGCGGCCGCCCTGATCGACGATCAGGTCGATCGCATCCTGAGTGACATCCCGCGGTGGGCCGAGCTGTTCGTGCTGGAGCGCCAGGTGTCGAGCCGCACGGCCTACAGCAAGCACTACGAGCAGTTCGTGTCGCTGTGGCAGCAGGCTCTGGCGTCGGCCAGCGACGCCATGCCGGGGGCGCTGCAGCCGCTCAAGGCGCGGATGATCCACGCCATCGTCTATGGCTGGATGACGCAAAGCCTCATCACCCAAGGGCCGGCGGTGGATGGCCAAGCCTTGCGGGATGAGGTGAAGGCGGCGGTCAGCGCCTACCTGCGCGGGGGCTGACCGCCGCGGGGCCGATCAGAAGAAGGCCTGGATGCCCGTCTGGGCGCGGCCCAGGATCAGCGCGTGGATGTCGTGCGTGCCTTCGTAGGTGTTGACCACCTCGAGGTTGACGAGGTGCCGCGCCACACCGAACTCGTCGCTGATGCCGTTGCCGCCCATCATGTCGCGCGCCAGCCGGGCGATGTCGAGCGCCTTGCCGCAGTTGTTGCGCTTCATGATCGAGGTGATCTCGACCGCGGCCTTGCCTTCGTCCTTGAGGCGGCCCAGGCGCAGGCTGCCCTGCAGGCCCAGCGCGATCTCGGTCTGCATGTCGGCCAGCTTCTTCTGGATCAGCTGGTTGGCCGCCAGCGGCTTGCCGAACTGCTTGCGGTCGAGCACATACTGGCGTGCGCGGAACCAGCAGTCTTCGGCTGCGCCCATCGCGCCCCACGAAATCCCGTAGCGTGCGCTGTTCAGGCAGGTGAAGGGGCCCTTGAGGCCACGCACCTCGGGGAAGGCGTTTTCTTCCGGCACGAAGACGTCGTCCATCACGATCTCACCGGTGATGCTGGCACGCAGCCCCACCTTGCCGTGGATGGCCGGCGCGCTCAGGCCCTTCCAGCCTTTCTCCAGCACGAAGCCGCGGATCTGGTCCTTGCCGTTCTCTTCACACTGCGCCCACACCACGAACACATCGGCAATCGGCGAATTGCTGATCCACATCTTGCTGCCGCGCAGCGTGTAGCCGCCGTCCACCCGGGTGGCGCGCGTCAGCATGCTGGCCGGGTCGGAGCCGTGGTTGGGCTCGGTCAGGCCGAAGCAGCCGATGAATTCGCCCGTGGCGAGTTTCGGCAGGTACTTTCGCTTCGTTGCTTCGTTGCCGAACGCGTTGATGGGCACCATGACCAGCGAGGACTGCACGCTCATCATCGAGCGGTAGCCGCTGTCCACGCGCTCCACCTCGCGCGCGATCAGGCCGTAGCTCACGTAGTTCAGGCCGGCGCCGCCGTACTCGGTCGGGATGGTGGGGCCAAGCAGGCCCAGCTCGCCCATCTCCCGAAAGATGGCCGGGTCGGTGCGCTCGTGCCGAAAGGCCTCGAGCACGCGGGGCAGCAGCTTGTCCTGCGCATAGGCGCGCGCGGCGTCGCGCACCATGCGTTCCTCGTCGGTCAGCTGGTCGTCCAGCAGCAGCGGGTCGGCCCAGTTGAAGGTGGCTTTGTTCTGGCTCATGTCGTGATCCCGTGGTGATCCTGGGGGCGCTTCAGGCGGCCAGTGTGGCGTCCACCTGCTGGCCCAACGCGATGAAGCGCGCCAGGTGGTGGTCCTCGTCGCCCAGCTGGTGGTCGATCATGATGAGGCGTTTGGCGTAGTGCGGCAAGGGCAGTTCCCAGGTCATGCCGATGCCGCCGTGCAACTGGATCGCTTCCTCTGCCACCAGGGTGCCGATGCGGCCGATGCTGTACTTGGCGGCCGACAGCGCGCGTTCACGCTCCGTGCGGTCGGGGTTGTCCAGCGCCGCCGCGGCGTTGATCACGGCCGATCGGGCCTGCTCGATCTCCAGCAGCACGGTGGCCATGCGGTGCTGCAGCGCCTGGAAGCTGCCGATGGGCTTGCCGAACTGCTTGCGGGTCTGCAGGTAGTCAATGGTCTGGCGCTTGGCCACTTCCATCGCGCCCAGGCTCTCGGCGCACAGGGCCACGATGCCGCGGCCGATGGTGTGCTCCAGCGTGGCCAGGCCCTGGCCTTCTGCGCCCAGCAGCGCGGTGGCTGGCAGGCGAACCTGGTTCAGCGTCACTTCGGCCGCGCGGGTGCCGTCGATGTTGGTGTAGGCGCGCAGCGTGAGACCGGGGGTCTGCGACGGCACGATGAACAGCGAGATGCCGTCCGCGTCGGCCACGTGGCCGGCGGTGCGGGCCGACAGGATCAGCGTGTGAGCCTGGTCGGCGAACGGAACCACCGCCTTGGCACCGTTCAGGACGTAGCCTTCGGCATCGCGGGTGGCGGTGGTCGAGACATGGTTGGGTGCGTAATAAGCATCGGCCTCTTCGTGGGCCAGCGTGGCGACCAGACTGCCGTCGATCAGACTGGCCAGTTGCTCTCGCTGGGCGGCGTTGCCGGCGTGGGCCAAGGCGCTGCCGGCCAGCACGGCGCTCGCCAGAAAGGGCTCGACCACCAGGCCGCGCCCGAGCGACTCGAACACGACCACCAGGTCGAAGCCGGTGCCGCCAAAGCCGCCATCCGCTTCAGAGAACAACGCACCGATGGCGCCCAGCTCGGCGAACTGTGCCCAGTGGCTGGCGCTGTAGCCCGTGGGCGAGGCGGTGATGGCGTGGCGGGTGTCGATCGGGTACTGCTCGGCCACATAGCGGTCCAGCAGGTCGGCCAGCATGCGGCGGTCTTCGGTGTGGATGAAGTTCATGTGCGCCTCCGAGCTCACAGGCCCAGGATCATCTTGGAGATGATGTTCTTCTGGATTTCGTTGGAGCCGCCGAAGATCGACAGCTTGCGGTTGTTGAAGTACTGAGCCGCGGCGTAGGCGGCATCGCGCGGGCCGACGCGGGCGTCGTCATCGGCACCGCCCTCCAGCGCCTCGGGCAGGAAGGGCAGGGCATACGGGCCCATGGCGCGGCGCGTCAGGGCATTGATCTCCTGGCGGATCTCGGTGCCCTTGATCTTCAGCATCGAGCTTTCCGCGCCAGGCGCACCCCCGCCGGCCACCGCAGCGATCACGCGCAGGTTGGTGGTCTTCATGTTCTCCAGGTCGATCTCGACCTTGGCCAGGCGGGCCGCGAACAGCGGGTCCTGGGCCAGCGGGCGGCCGTTCTTCATCACCTTCTGCGCAATCACCTTCAGGCGTGCCAGCGCGGCCACCGAGAAGCCCACGCCCGCAATGTTGGTGCGCTCGTAGGTCAGGAGGTACTTGGCGCAGGTCCAGCCCTTGTTCTCTTCGCCGACCAGGTTCTCGACCGGCACCTTCACGTCGGTGAAGAAGACTTCGTTGACCTCGTGCTCGCCGTCCAGCGTGATGATGGGGCGCACTTCGATGCCCGGGCTGGTCATGTCGATCAGCAGGAAGCTGATGCCCTCCTGCTGCTTGGCTTCGCGGTTGGTGCGAACCAGGCAGAAGATCATGTTGGCGTGGTGGCCCAGCGTGGTCCAGGTCTTCTGGCCGTTGACGATGTAGTGGTCGCCCTGACGCACGGCGCTGGTCTTGACCGAGGCGAGGTCGGAGCCAGCACCGGGCTCGGAATAGCCCTGGCACCACCAGTCCTCACCGCTGAGGATGCGCGGCAGCCAGTACCGCTTCTGCGCTTCGTTGCCGTACTTGATCAGCACCGGGCCCAGCATGTTCACGCCGAAGGGCACCGTGCGGGGGCACCACGCCAGCGCGCATTCGTTTTCGAAGATGAACTTCTCGACGGCATTCCAGCCGGTGCCACCCCATGCCTGGGGCCAGTGGTTGGCCAGCCAGCCCTGGGCATGGAGGATGGCGTGCCATTCTTCGTAATCGGCCTTGGTCAGGTGCTGGCCGTGGCGCACCTTGTCCGTGAGGCGGGCCGGCACCTTCTCGGCGATGAAGCGGCGCACCTCGGCGCGAAAGGCCTGCTCGTCGGGGGTCAGGTTCAGGTCCATGGGGTCGTTCTCGGTTGAGGGGCTTCAGAAGATTTCGAAGAGGCCGGCGGCGCCCATGCCACCCGCGATGCACATCGTCACCACGGCCCACTTCACGTTCGGGTTCTGCGCCTTGCGGCGGCGGCCTTCCAGCAGCACGTGGCCCACCAGCCGCGCACCCGTCATGCCGAAGGGGTGGCCGATCGAGATGGCACCGCCATTGACGTTCAGGCGTTGGTCGGGGATGCCCAGGCGCTGCTGGCAGTACACCGACTGCGATGCAAACGCCTCGTTGAGCTCCCACAGG
Organism: Aquabacterium olei; assembly: GCA_029279925.1. Taxonomy (GTDB): domain Bacteria; phylum Pseudomonadota; class Gammaproteobacteria; order Burkholderiales; family Burkholderiaceae_C; genus Aquabacterium; species Aquabacterium olei_A. Next base: position 1,124 of record JAJUHM010000048.1, on the reverse strand, counting down.
TCGATGTCGTCGACCGTGAGGCCGTGGCGCGCCAGCAGCTTGGGCACGGCAAACACCGGGCCTATGCCCATTTCATCGGGCTCGCAGCCGGCCACGGCCATGCCGCGGAAGGCACCCAGCGGCTGCAGGCCGCGGCGCTCGGCCTCCCGGCTGTCCATCAGCACGCAGGCCGAGGCGCCGTCGCTCAACTGCGAGGCGTTGCCCGCGGTGATGAACTGGTCGGCGCCCCGCACCGGCTCCAGCTTCGCGAGCGATTCGTAGGTGGTGCCTGGGCGGTTGCAGGTGTCGTGGTCCACCGTCACGTCGCGGTGCGACACGGCCTTGGTGTCCTTGTCGACCACGGCCATCGTCGTGGTCACCGGGATGATCTCGTCGGCATACCGACCGGCTGCCTGGGCTTCGGCCGTCTTGCGCTGGCTCTCCACCGAGAAGCGGTCCTGGGCCTCCCGGCTGATGCCATAACGCTGCGCCACGATGTCGGCGGTCTCGATCATCGTCATGTAGAGCGCCGGCTTGTGCGCCTGGATCCATGGGTCGATGCCGCTGTCGCCGTCTTCACGGGTGCGGATGCCCGAGATGCTCTCGATGCCGCCGGCGATCATGGCCGGGGCACCGTCCACAATGATGCGGCTGGCGGCCAGGGCCACGGCCTGCAGGCCCGATGCACAGAAGCGGTTGACCGTGGTGCCGGCGATCGACAGCGGCAGGCCTGCGCGGAGCACGGCCTGGCGGCCGATGTTGCGGCCGGTGCGGCCTTCGGGGTAGCCGCAGCCGAGGATGGCATCCTCGATCAGGTCGTCTTCGATGCCGGCGCGGTCGACGGCCGCCCGGACGGCGAACGAGGCGAGGGTGGGGCCGGGCACGATGTTGAACTCGCCGCGGTGCGACTTGGTCAGCGGGGTCCGCGCGGTGGACACGATGACGGCTTCACGCATGGGGTTGTCTCCTGAAATGAGGTCGGGTCAGCCGTGGTTGAGGCTGTCGAAGTTCTTGCCTTCCTGCACCAGCCTGACCAGCAGCGGGGCCGGTTGCCAGAACAGCGGGTCTTCTTTGGCAAAGGACTGGATGTCGGCCAGGATCTGCGGCAGGCCGACGAGGTCGGCATACTTCATCGGGCCCCCCTT
>JAJUHM010000047.1 GCA_029279925.1 Aquabacterium olei | reverse complement strand
GCTACACCGGCGTGTCCAACCTGCTGGACCCCGCCACGCGCCAGGTCTACCGCAAGGTCGTGATCACCTACGGCGGACCGGTGCCGCCCGAGGCACAAATCCCCGGCGCCGGCGTGCCCACCTCGCGCTGACCCTTGCCCCGCGGCGCGACCCCATGTCGCGTGCCGTGCAATGCATCACGGTACCCGCGGGTCCACAGCGTGAAAAGAGCTGGGGCAGGTTCATTCGGCGTCACGATGTCCGATAAGCCAGATGCGCTGCTCGTTGACCTGACGAGCCGCAGACTGCTTTCATCCGAGATCCGAGGAGACCGTGTATGGCTGTTCCCCCGTCCAACCATCCCTGCTGGCAGCGCCTTGCCAGCGGGGGCCTGTCCAAGCTCAAGACCCAGCACCTGGGCACGCAGTTGCTGACCAAGCGCATCGAACGCAGTACCGATCCGATGCCGGTGAAGGTGGCCGAGATCCAGGCCTTCTTCACCAAGTGGGAGAAGGTGCTGCCTTCCGAAGTCGCTCAACTGACCAGCCTGTGAGGATGTGTCCATGAACCAACTGATCACCCTGCAAGCAGCCATCGACCTGATCAAACAGGGCAAGGCGCTCAGCCTGGCCGGCAATGAGGCCACCCTGGACCAGCTGCCCGCCGGCAACTGGATCGCCGGCACCATCCCGTACTTCATGGTCGCCGAAGGCGGCACCGTGGTGCAGGACGACCGCCTGTTTGCCACCGAGCTGAGCCACCTGGGCGCCGTGTCGATCGCGAGCTACGGCCCGGACGAACTGGAAGGGATCTCCGGAAACGCACCGGACAACGGCTTCGCGGTGACCATCATCCCCGCAGCCAGCGAGAGCCATCGCCGTTTTGCCGCCGAAGCCGCCAGCTACAAGGACGCGTTCCTCAAGCCGGCCGTGGGCTGGATCGCCGGTGTGCACCTCGACGAGCTGGGCAAAGCCAGCCCCAAGGTGTATGACGGCCGCACGGCGACGAAGCACGCGGACCGCGCCGTGGTCGCCTACGTCGCCCTGCCTGCCGACAAGCTGGTGCAGGTCGACATCCTGAACCTGTTCGAGCCGGACGCAAACGACACGCTGCGCTTCAAGGACACCTCGTTCCGCGTGCGCGAGTGCGAAGTCAACGGCGAAACCGTGAACTTCGCCGAGTACGTGGCCAAGCGCGGCCTGCAGCACGGCAGCCTGCCGCTGGTCGGTGACTTTGCCGGCGCGCACGTCAACGCGTCGCTGCAGAAGGTGCGCGTCGAGGACGGCGTGGTCGATCTGTATGCGCCGGTCTTCCCGGGTGTGGATTACCACTTCGCCAAGCCGGTGCCGGACTATGCGGCGGCCTTCCGCCAGCGCCTGGCGGAGCAGGACACCAGCGGCACGGTCATCTCGTGCAACTGCATCCTGAACTTCGTGTTCGGTGAACTGGAAGGCAAGGCCATCGGTGGTGTGCAAGGCCCCATCACCTTTGGCGAAATCGCCTACCAGCTGGTCAACCAGACCATGGTGAACGTCCGGGTGCTGTAACCCGGACGGCCAGCGACAAGGGGGTCAGCGCATGTCCACGTGACCGCGCTCCCCCATGTCCTTCGGGCGCTCGCCCTTGAGCGCCGACACCGCCATGTCGTAGAGCAGCACCAAGCGGTTGCTCGGTGCATCCCAGTAGTCCGCGTGTTCGATCCGGACCCGCACCAGGGTCAGATCCGGATCCGTCGGCCCGCCTGGGAACCACACCTCGTCCATGCGCGACCACAGCGCCTGCTTGCGCTGCAGGTCATCCACCACATTGGCCTGGCCGGCAACCGACACATAGGCCTGCTTGGCAGGTTCGGCATACGCCACATTGACCTGGCTGTCGCGCAGGATGTCGGCGACGGCGTCGCTCCCCGCGGACATGAAGAACCACAGGCTGTCGTCCTCGTCGATGGCCCGGTTCTGCGTGGTCATCGGCCGGGCGTGAAGATGCCCGTTGGCATGCCGGGTGGTGAACATCCCGAAGTGGATGTCCTTGATCAGGTCCCAGAGCTGGGTGCGGTGTGCGGTGTCGTTCACGCGGGGTCCCTCCTGTCGATGGTCATGCGAAGAGCAGGCTCATGTCATGAGCCTGCTGGCCCTGTCGGTCAGCGTGATCCGCTGCCGCCCGACGAACTGCCCCCGCCAGAGCCGCTGCCGCTCGAACCGCTGCCGGTGGAGCCACTTCCGGACGAGCCGCTGCCGGATGTCCCGCCGCTGCCGCCCGTGCCGCCCGTTCCGGCGCCCCCACGGGTGCCGCTGCCGGTCGTGCCCGACGGGTTGTTGAGCTGGTGCGGATCGGTGGGGTCCGTGTCGCCGCTGCGGCGCTTCTGGCCTGACCGCTTGTTCTTGTCCTGGCGATCCTGCCCGGTCCCGGTGGCGTTGGTGCCAGGCCGACGGTCATCCTGACCGGCGCCCGTTGCCGGCATGTTGTCCAGCGTGCCGGCCCGGCTGCCGGTCTCGGACGAGCCGGTGTCCTGGCTGCGGCCGGGGCTGCTGCCCGTGCCCGTCCCCATGGACGAACTGCCGCCGGTGCCGCCCTGCGTGGCCGACGAACCACCCGTGGAGCGGTCGGACGAGCCGCTGCCCGACGTGGATTGGGCGAACAATGCGCCCGAGGCCATTGCGACGGCCAGAGCGACGAGCGTCTTCCTCAGTTGCTGGTGTGTGGTCATGATCCAGAGTCCTTCCAGTGCGTTGCGTGGTGGGTCGGACACCGTGGTGCCCGCCTGCCAGAAGTTCGGCAAGGCGTGTGCCCGTGCCAAGCGCAGGCCGAGCGCGGAAGGCGCGCCCAAGGCACGTTGTATCGGGCCGAGAAGGGTGGCAATCCTTGCGGCAAGCGCATGGCCCACCCGCATCGGGGAGCCGCCCTGTTCTGCATGGGCATGTTGCTTGCCGCGAGCGGCGGTCTTCACTTACCGGACACCTGGATGATGCCGTTCTTCAACTGGCAGAGCGACGAAGCGCGCTGGCTTGTGCAACTCGGTGTGGCCGTCGCGTCGGCCCTCGCCGTGTCGCTGGCCCTGCGCATCGCCGAAGCCGTCTTCACACGCGCCACGCGCCATTCGCTGCCCCTGCAGACCATGCAGCGCGCCACACGGCGCCCCATCCGACTGCTCGCCCCGCTGATCGCCTTCAACATGGTGCTCTCCAGCGCACCGGACGAGCTGGCAGGGATCTCCACCGTGCGGCAGTTGCTGACCGTCGCCGTGATCGCCACGCTGACCTGGCTGGTGATTCAGGGGGTGCGGGGCGCGGCAGAGGTCGTCACCACGTTTCAGCCGCTCGACCATGCCGACAACCTGTCGGCACGGCGGCTGCGGACGCAGACGACCGCCCTCACCCGGACGCTGGTCACGCTGATCACCTTCATCGGCGTGGCCATCGCGCTGATGACGTTTCCCAGCGTACGCCACATCGGCACCAGCCTGCTGGCATCGGCGGGCCTGGCCGGCATCGTGGCGGGCCTGGCCGCACGGCCGGTGCTCGGCAACCTCATCGCGGGGCTGCAGATCGGCCTGACCCAACCCATCCGGCTGGACGATGTGGTGGTGGTGGCAGGCGAATGGGGCCGTATCGAGGAGATCACCGGCACCTACGTCGTGGTCAAGATCTGGGATCAGCGACGGCTCATCGTGCCGCTGGAATGGTGGACCCAGAACCCCTTCCAGAACTGGACCCGCAGCAGCGCCTCGATCACCGGTCAGGTCCTGCTCTGGCTGGACTTCCGCACGCCGCTCGAACCCCTTCGGGCCGAGCTCAGGCGTCTGTGCGAAGGCAGCGGATTGTGGGATGGCGTGGTGGCCGGCCTGCAGGTCGTCGACGTCAGCGATCAGGCCATGCAGGTACGCTGTCTGGTCAGTTCTGCCGATTCGAGCCGAAACTGGGATCTGCGGTGCCTGGTTCGCGAGGGCCTGATCCAGCTGGTTCAGGCCAACTGGCCGGACTGCCTGCCACGCGTCCGTGCCGAGCTGTCTGCGCCGGATGGCCTGGCCGTCGAAGGTGCGCTCAGCGCGCCTGCCCCTGCTGTGGAGCCACATCCCGAGCGGCCTGCTGACAGCAGCCCACCGCATGCCCGATGAGCCAGCCGACCTCGTCGACATGGTCGACGTGGTAGCGCGCCGCGGTGTCCATGCTGCGCCCGACGCGCACCGTCATCCAGTGCGCCGGGGCGTCGCGAAACGCCAGTTCGTCGGTCACGTCGTCCCCGATGAAGAGCATGCGCTCACACCGGGTGTGGCGCATCAACGCCTCCAGCGCCTCGCGTTTGGTGAACGTGCCCGGGGGCAGCAGGTTGAAGACCGCGTGCCCTCGGATCAGCCGCGGCGTCGGAACCAGCCGCGATGCCCGCGCCAGCAACAGCGAGCGCCCCCAGGCGGGGTTTTCGCAGTGCCGGTAATGCAGGGACAGGGTCAGCCCCTTGTTTTCGATCTGCGCGCCTTTGGCAGCGCGCCAGAGCGACTCGTCCTCGCGAAGCCGGGTTTCCCAGAACGCGCAGATGTGCCGACGCTCGCGGGTGTCGGCATCGCCGCCAGGCAGGCCCTCGTTGCCGTGGTTGCCGATGAGGTGGCTTACCGCCGGCGGCACGCGGGCCGTGAGGTCTTCGCGCGACCGACCGGACACCACCGCGACGGGCGCGAGCCGCCCCAGGCGATCCAGTTGGGTCCAGGTCGCGGGCGCCATGCGGGCCTCGGCCGGGTCATCCACGATCGGCGCCAGCGTGCCGTCGAAATCGAACACGAACAACGTCCCGGTCCCCAGCCAGTCGTCCAGCAGGGTGCGTTGGGCGGGATCCAGCAGCCAGGGCGTCATCATCAGACCTCCCGCGCGCGCTTGTTGCGGTCGGCCGCAGGGGCGTTCATGCCTCCGTTCGCGGCGCGGCGACCACGCCAGGGCGAGCGGAACAGCCCCTCGGGCGCCACGACGCCGGAAACCTGCACGATGCGGTCCTGCACCCGGGCGCGCTGCCGTTCGTCGGCCGCGTCCAGCAGCATGCGACCCGCCCAGCGGTAGATGTTGAAGTCCGCCAGGCGCTTGCGCATGGCGCGCATGCGTTCGCGCTGTTCGGCAGGATGCATGGACAAGGCCTTGGCCAGCGCCTCGGCGGTCTCGTCGATGTGGTACGGGTTGACGACCAGGGCCTCGTGCAGCTCGCTGGCCGCGCCAGCAAAGCGGCTGAGCACCAGCACGCCATCCTCGGTGTCGCGGGTCGCGATGTACTCCTTGGCGACCAGGTTCATGCCGTCATGCAGGCTGGTGACCATGGCGATCTCGCAGGCGCGGTAGTGACGGCGGACCGATTCGCTGTCGTGCTGTTCGATCAGCAGGATGATGGGCGGGGGCATGTCGGGGGCGCGCTCCGCAGCCCATGCGTTGATCCGCCGGGCTTCCTCGCGGACACGCTGGTCCAGCTGACTGTAGGCTTCCAGGCTGGACCGCGTGGGGGCCGCAATCTGGATCAGCGAGAACCGTCCCAGCCACATCGGATGGCGCTCGAGCAGCCGCTCGACGGCCAGCATGCGCTCGACGATGCCCTTGGTGTAGTCGAGCCGGTCGACCCCGATCGCCAGACGGTGTTCGGGCGCCAGCCCCAAGGCCAGCCGCACCGCCGCGCGCTCGCTCTGCGCAACGGCCAGCGCGTCGTCGGCAGGCGGCTTCCAGGGGATGGAGATCGGGTAGTCCCGAACCTGGGTTCGCTGCCCCATGAAGCTCACGGACTGATCCTCCTGGGTGATGCGGGCCTCCAGAAAACGGTCGACCGTGGCCATGAAGTTCTGGCAGTGGTATGGCGTGTGGAAGCCGAGGATGGTGCTGCCCAGCATGCCTTCCAGGATCTCCCGTGCCCACGGGCAGATGCCGAAGGACTCCGGGTTCGGCCATGGGATGTGCCAGAAGGTGATGATGGTGGCCTTGGGCAGCCGCTCGCGCAGCATGCGCGGCAGCAGGGCGAAGTGATAGTCCTGCACCAGCACCACGGGGTTGTCGGTGCGGGCTTCATCGGCCACGGCATCGGCAAAGCGGGCGTTGACGGCCTGGTACTGCCGCCAGTCCTCTTCGCGGAAGACCGGGCGCACGTGAGCGATGTGGCACAGCGGCCAGAGGCCTTCGTTGGCAAAGCCGTAGTAGTAGCCCTGCTCCTCGGCATCCGACAGCCACACCCGACGCAGCGTGTAGGCATCGTGCAGCGGCTCTCCCCCCGCCGGAATGGGCGGAACGCGCACGCGCGAACGGGCATCGACCACGTCGGCATCGGCGCTGCCGCTGCCATGCGCCACCCAGGTGCCCGAACACGCCCGCATCACCGGCTCGACGGCCGTCACCAGGCCGCTGGCGGGACGCTGCACACGGATGCTGCCGTCTTCGTTGCGCTGGTGGATGTAAGGCTCGCGGTTGGAGACCACGATGACTTCGTCGCCCGAGAGGTGTTCACGCAACAGGAGCTTGAGCGTCTCGGGGCGCCACTCGATCGTGGTGTCCTTCAGGATGCGGCGGTCCTCGTGCACGCTGCGCAGCAGCCGCCGCAGATCAGGCAGCAAGGGCTGAATCTCGGGAGAGGCCCGGCCCAGCACAGCTGCCGACTGTCCGCCCTCGGTGAGGATGCGGCGCACGCCGTTGATCCAGTGGCGCCAGCCCAGGTTGGCCACCGTCAGGAACAGCAGGGTCAACACCACGCCCAGGCCGACGAACAGCAGGGTGAGGTAGCGCTGGGCGAGTTCGCCGCGGCGACCGGCCTCCACCGGGTTCTGCATCACGACCAGCGTCACGTGGCCGCCATCGGGCACGGCATCCGACACCAGGCCCCCACCGGCGGCGGGGGCCACGGGCAGGTCGATGCGGCGGACATGCATCTGGGACAACCAACGCGCCATGGGCTGCCCGACCTTGCTGCCGGCCTCCTGAGTGTCGGCGCAGCCGAGTGCCTGTGGGTACTGTCGACTCGATGCCAGCACGGCGTTTGGCGACGTGCACACGGCGATGGCGTAGAGCCGCTCGTCCTCCGTGAGGTTCTCGATCTGCTGGGTCAACTCGACCGGGCTGCCCTCTTCCAGCGACAGCATGATCGCGCCGTGCAGTGCCTTGCTCACAAGGTCCGCCCGCTCGTCGAGCTCCCGGTTGGTCCAGCCCTGCAGCAGGGGCCCGCTCACCTGCATCGCCAGCCCACCCAGCACCCCCAGAATCAGCACGAGGGGCACGATGAAGACCAGGCCCATGCGCAGGAGGCGCTGGACAGCAGGAAGGCGGGTCCGCCACGAGGGGGTCACGGTCACAAGAGGCTCCGGTATCGGGTAACAGGCGTCACGCAGTGGAATCAATGCATGCCGGCCATGCGACCGCGGCAAACCGCGTGCCCGCGCTCGGGTTCGGCGTGCCACCCTCGGTACTTCCGGATGACATCGCCCGGCACCACCTGCCGGTTGAGGAACGGCCAGGCGAGGCCGGTCAGCGTGCGCCACACGACCTGACCCGCGAGGCCCTCGGCCTGCGCTTGCCGCAAGATCTGCCGGGCTTCCCGGAGCACATCGCCCCACGGCAGCCGCAGGACGGCCACCCACAGGCGGTTGCGGGCCAGCATCACGCGGCGCTCAGGATGGCGGCACGCGGGAGACGGGTGGTGGTGGACGACGATGTCCGGGGCATACAGCATGTGCCAGCCGATGGTGGCCAGGTCCAGGCCCATCAACACGGCCTCGGCGCCCAACCCCAATCGGGGGTCGTAGCCCCCTGCTTCGCGGAAAGCGGCCACCCGCATCACCACGGCCCGCGGCAGAAAGGACAGCAGGGAGGCGCCCGGCAGGCCGGCCCGGTCCAACGGGCTGTTGGCCATCCGGCGGCAGACCGGCGCCTCGCGCTGCTCTGGGCCGACGAGGACACGGCCATTGACCAGCGCGACATCGCTGCAGGTGTCCATGATCTCGATGGCGCGCTCGAGCGCGCCGTCCGCCCACCACGTTTCGTCGTCGCAGAAGGCGACGAACGGGGTGCGCACGTGGGCCACAGCGAGGTTGCACGCGGCCGCCCCCACATGGCGGGACAGGCGCAGCAAGCCGACCCCCGCTTCGGCTGCGGCCTCGCGGTTGGCGCGGGCGTTGCGCGGGCATGAGCCGTTGTCGACCACGACGATGGCCGGCCGCTCCGGCAGCCGGCACAAGTGGGCCAGCGTGCGCCGCAGTTCGGCCGGGCGCTGGTGCGTCAGCACCAGCACAGTCACACGGGCCTCACGCATCGCCGCCTCCACACGCCCCGTGCAGGTCCCACAACCGCTCCGGTCGGGTCAGATCGGCCTGCCCTTCGGAGCCCAGACCCTGCAGCTGGCTCGCGTAGCACGCCACCGCCCGGGCCTTGAGCGGCCCGTCAACGGACACCGCCATGGCAGACGGCGTGGCCACCAGGCCGAGCGCCGCCAGGGCCTGCAGCCGCTGCTGGAGCAAGCCATCCAGGCGGCGGTAAGGCACGTCCTCATACAGCAGAACAGGCCAGTCGGTCAGCACACGCCGCAACGCCCAGAGGGCCGCCTCGTGCACCAGCAGGTGATCCGAGTGGAACAGCCCCATGGGCAGAACCACTGGCGCGGCGTCCAGGGTGCGCAGCGTGTCGAGCAAGGCTTCGCCCAGCTGATGCGGCGACGGACTCTGCCCGTACTGCGCGTCCAGGAAATCAAGCCAGTGCGGGGTGGCGCCCAGCATCGCGAGGGCGCGCGCGTCCTCGCCGCGGCGGGCCTGCATGGCGACAGCCCCGCTGGCAAAGCCGCAACGGGCATCCCAGTCGGTCGGTCCGGCCTCTGCTGCGGGGAGCCCGGCAAACACCGTCACCACGGTGCCCCCAGGGTAGCTGGTCAGCAGACCGCCGCAGGAGAACACCGCGTCGTCAAGATGGGGAGACAGAATGACCATGTGAGGAGGGGCAACGGCCTTGTTGAAAAGGTTTCCGGATGCACCGAAGGGCAATCGGTGTGCCCGGCGTGCGGCAGGCACGCCAGGTGCTCCCATCCGGCGGCCGCCTGCACCCCTTTCGCGTGTGGACATGCCCTTCGGTGGGCGGCCGAGGGCGCAGAAAGACCGTGACATGAACAGCAGCGGCGGCATGCGTGCCGTGATGCCCATCCTGTGGGAAGCCGTCCGACCGCGCTGGCGCCGCACGGCCCTGGCCCTGCTGCTTCTGGTCGCGGCCAAGATCGCCGCGGTCATGGTTCCGCTGCTGCTCAAGGCCATCATCGACCGCTTCAGCCGGCCCGAAAACCTTGCCGCAGACCTGACGCGGGGCGCCGATCTGGGGCCACCGATGCACACCGTGCTGGTCCTGCCCGTGTTCATGTTGCTGGGCTATGCGGCGCTGCGCTTTGCAGGCACCCTGTTCACCGAACTGCGAGACCTGGTGTTCTCCCGCGTGACGCTGGGCGTCGTCACCCGCTACGCCGAGGAAGCCTTCGCACACCTGCTGGCGCTCACGCCCCGCTTTCACGCCCAGCGGCAGACCGGCGCACTGATCCGCGACCTGGAGCGCGGCACCAGCGGCATCGGCTTCCTGCTTGGCGCCGGGCTCTTCACGGTCGTGCCCACCCTCGTGGAGTTCTTCGCCGTGCTGGTGGTGATGATCAGCGGCTACAGCCCATGGTTCACGGTCGTCATCATGCTGACCTTCGTGGCCTATGCGTCCTACACCACCGCGATGACGCAGCGCCGCGAAGTGCGCCAGCGCCGGGTCAACGAGGTCGACTCCGCCGCCCACGCCCGGATGGTGGACGGGCTTCTGAACTATGAGGCCATCAAGCTGCACGCGCGCGAAGCCCATGAGCGCCAGCGCTATGCGGGGGTGCTGGCGCAGTGGGTCGAACAGGGCGTCGGCAACCAGAAGGCCCTGTCCACCCTGCACATCGGCCAGGGCGCGATCATCGGCGTCGGCGTGGCGCTGGTCATGCTGCTGGCCGGCGAGCAAACGGTACAGGGGCGCCTCACCGTGGGCGACCTCGTGTTGGTCAACGCCTACATCCTGCAGATCTGTCTGCCGCTGAATGCGCTCGGATTTGTCTTCCGGGAGGCACGTGACGCGCTGGTCAACACCGAGAAGCTGCTGTCGCTGCTGGCCCAGAAGCCGGACATCGAGGACCGCCCGGACAGCCCCGAGCTGGTGGTGGAAGGCGGCAGCATCAGCTTCGAGCACGTCGATTTCGCTTACGAGCCGGGTCGCCCCATCCTGCAGGACGTCAGCTTCCAGATCGGGGCTGGCCAGACGGTCGCCGTCGTGGGCGGCAGCGGCTCAGGCAAATCCACGCTGGCCAGGTTGCTGCTGCGGCTGCACGAGGTGGGCCAGGGCCGCATCGCGATCGACGGGCAGGACATTCGCAGCGTCCGCATGGGCAGCCTGCGTCGGGCCATCGGGGTGGTCCCCCAGGACACGACGCTGTTCAACGACACCGTCGCCCACAACATCGGCTACGGCCGTCTGGGAGCCAGCCTGGCCGAGGTGATCGAAGCAGCGAAAGCCGCGCAGGTTCACGAACTGATCGAGTCGCTGCCGCACCAGTACGACACCTCGGTGGGCGAGCGTGGTCTGACCCTGTCAGGCGGCGAGCGCCAGCGCATCGCCATCGCACGGGCTTTTTTGAAGAACCCGCCGATCATGGTACTGGACGAAGCCACATCGGCGCTCGATGCGCGATCGGAGCGGGCGATCCAGGCCGAGCTAGACCGCATTGCCCATGGCCGCACCACCCTGGTCATCGCGCACCGGCTCTCCACCATCGTGGACGCCGACCTCATCATCGTGATGGACAAGGGGCGCATCGTGGAACGCGGCCGACATGACGCCCTGATCGCGCACGACGGGCTGTATGCGCAACTGTGGCGGCTGCAACGCCAGCAGCAGCAGGTCGAGCACCTGGAACAGGAGCTCGCGCGGCAGCCCATTCACCTGGCCGTGCTGCTCATGGGCGTGCTCGACGGACTGCGGGAGGCCATCGAGTCGCGTCACATCAAGCTGTATGCCGACATCGCCTTCGAAGACGCCCGCGTGACCGGCGACCCGAGCACGCTGGCGCAGGCCATCGGTCAGCTGTGCACCCGCGCGATCCAGACGGTCCCGCCCGGTGGGCGGCTGGCGCTGCGCCTCGAGCGCCACCATGCCCATGCGCGGCTGGCGATCACCGAAGGCCTGCTGCCCGCCATGGGTGACGAAGAGACGGCGACACTGCCTGCCGGTGCGGTGCCCATGCCGGTCGTGACGCTGGACCCCCTGGCGTTGCGCGCCATGGTCGAGCGCCAAGGAGGGCACTTCCACTCCGAGCCCGCCAGCTCGGTGCACGGCCCCCGCCATGTGATCGAGATGCCGCTGCTGGCCCTGTCAGGGCGCTCGGCGCCGATGCTGCCCGAGCAGCCCGACGACGCAGGACCTGCCCCTGCCGCCGCGTTGGCGGCACCGGGCCAAGGCGCGCTGGCGGGGTTGGACATCCTGGCCATCGATGACCTGCCGGATGCGCTGGAATCGCTGGTGATGCTGCTGTCCGCCGAGGGCGCCAGGGTCGCGCCGTTCGGCACGGGCCACGAAGCCTTGACATGGCTGGCAGAGACGCCGGCGTCCGCATGGCCCCATCTGGTGCTGTGCGACATCGACCTGGGCAACGAGGATGGGCACCAGGTCATCCGTCGCATCCGCCAGCTGGAGGACGAGCGCCAGGCCCCGCTGGATGACCGTGTGCCGGCCGTGGCGCTGAGCGGCCTGTCCGAGCCGGCAGACCGGATGCGCTCGCTGATGAGCGGCTTTCAGGCGCACCTCGTGAAGCCGGTTCAACCCAGCGAACTGCTGGACACCCTGCTGCGCCTCACGCGCGGTTCTGCCAAGCCGGAAGCCGTCCCGCCCCGCGGGTGACTTGCCGCAACAAGCGGCGAGGAATGTAAGTCTTGCCGCTCAGCTGGGGCGCCGCGGTTGTGCGGGACCTTGCTGCGTGCCGTCCTGCATCGAATCGCCCTCGCGGCCGGGGATCGGCCCGCCGTCGGGACCGCTGTTGCCGGGGCCTTTGATGTCATCGCCAGACGGGCCACCATCGTCGCGCGTCAGGTTCGAGCCCCCCGGGCCGGTGCTGCGGTCCGGGGAGGTGCCTTCATTGCCGCCCGCGCCCGGCCCGTGGCCGATGCTGGTGCCGCCGGCGCTGAAGCGCACCCCGCTTGTGTGCCAGGACCGCGGCTTCGGAACCCGGCGCGGACAGTACAGCGGGGACGGGCTGCCGGCCGGGCGCTCGGGCCATTCATCCGGCCGCTCGCCATCCAGTGGCAGCGGTGGAAAGGTGGGGACGTGAGGCAGGGCGCGGCGCGAGGCGGGGGGCATGACGAACATGAACGGTCTCCGGAATCTGGTCTCGACGACAGCCGTGACAGGCTGGGCCTGATCTGCCGGCAAGCCCCGTGCCCTGCGTCGAAGGCCAGGGGCGCGGGCACATGGCTTGCCGCCGCCGCGGGTGACCGTGATCCTTCAACCACAGGAGTCAACGCATGGCCTCGCCCTTCCCCACCCTGTTCGATGCCACGCGGCCGATGCGCAGCATCGATCCGTTCCTCGATCTCTCACGCGAGATGAACCGCATGATGGACAGCTTCTTTCCCGGTGCTGGCCAGCTCATGGGCGTCGGCGCCCGGATGGCCACACATGCCCTGCCCCGCGTCGACGTGCAGGAAGACGAGCAGGCCATCGTGATCTCGGCGGAGTTGCCGGGCGTCGACATCGGTGACATCGACGTGCAACTCGAGGGCGACGCCCTGACCCTCTCGGGTGAGAAGCGGGCGCGCTCCGACACGGCGCTCGAGCGCTATCGCCTCATGGAGCGCAGCTTCGGCAGCTTTCGTCGCACGCTGGCCCTGCCATTCACACCGGACCCCGGCAGCGTCACGGCCGAGCACGCGCAGGGCGTGCTGACCATCCGCATCCCGAAGACGGCCCGCGTGGACGAAAGCCGGCGCATTCCAGTGCACCCCGGCCCGACGGCCGCCGCGGCGGCGGCGCCATCGGAGGAAACGCCCTCCATCGAAGACCTCACCCTGGCCCCGGAAGGAGACGGACGATGACCCCCGAAGCACGTGAACGCGACCAACGCCGCATGGACGGCTGCTGCACCCGCAAGCGCGAACGGGTTCCGACCTACCAGGAGCTGCTGGACGATGCGCTGGAGCAGACCTTCCCGGCGAGCGACCCGATCTCGCCCAGCGCCGCCATGCACACGCACGCGCTGCTGAACTCAGCGGAGAACCGCAAGGATTGGACCCTCCAGCCCGGTGCCCAGCCTCCCTGTAAATCTGTGAAGCCCTGACCATGATCGACCTTGAACTCGCCCGCCATGCCCTTCAACGTGTGCTGCCCATGCTCGAGGTGGCCGTGCACGACCGCACCGTGTGCGGCGCAGGCTTCATGCATGTCGTGGTGATGGACCCCAGCAAGCCCCCAGGATCGTGCAACTTCGAAGAGGCCATCCTGCTGGAGCACGAGCTGGGGGACACCGCCCGCCGCGACGCCGACTACACCGGCTTTGCGCGCGCCAAGGCGCGCCTGAGCTGGCACACAGGACTGGATGGCACCACCGTGCAGACCCATCACCCGCACCGGCTGCGCCCCGGCGACACGATGCTGACGGGCGGCATCTGTCTGGATGGGATTGTGGTCGGCGTCAGCGGTGCCTTTCCGTGGTTCGACGAAGCCTTCGGCGTGGCGATTGCCGCGCAGATCAGGGCGGCGTGCAAGGACCGCCACGCCGGCTGGCTTCAGGACGGCCTCCTCGAAATCCCCCGTCATGCCGGCGCCGAACACGACACGCCCGCACGCCCCGTGGAGCTCATCGGTTGAGCGATCGGGACACCAAGGCACGCTGCTTGCCAGTTGGCGACCGTTCCCTTCAAGACCGCCCGCACCGGCGGGTCCCTCATTTTCAATCCACAAGGAGCCAAGCATGAACGAGATCCATCGCCCTGCACGCTGCGCGGTTGCCGCAGCCGTTCTGTCTCTCGTGGCCGCCCACGCGGTGGCCCAGACGGGCGTCACGCCGTCGGACAGCGGCAGCAGCACCTACCAGGGCTCGGGCAGCAGCGCCGGGGGCCAGTTTGACAGTGCCGTGCGCAACAACCCGGACCCCAGCCTGCAACGCCCACCCAGCTCCGTGACCAACCAGGGCTCCGGCACCTATGAAAGCGTCGGCACCCCCGGCAGCCAGG
>JAJUHM010000046.1 GCA_029279925.1 Aquabacterium olei | reverse complement strand
GGTGGCACTGGCAGCCCGAGGAAACCGCCTGGGCCTGGGCACAGCTGGGGCGGTCGGCCGCCTGGCGGCTGATGCCCGAGGCGCCGTCGTACTTCCAGCGCGCCCTGACCGACCGCGCCCTGGCCCTGGGGACCAGCGCGAGCCACCGGCTGCCGCCCGCCTGGTCCGCAGAGACCCTCGCGTGGATGGCGCGCGCGGCGCTGCGCGCGGCCCACGGCGGCCAGCCAGCGGCCTGGACCCTGGTTGAACAGGCGCTGGATGCCATGGGGCCCGAGCAGCAGGCCGATCCGACCTGGGTGTACTGGCGTGCCAAGGCCTTGCAGGCGCGCGCCGGGCAGACCGGCACCGAGCCGGCCCGCCGCGCCGCGCGTGAGCAGGCACGGGAGCTGCTGGCCCGGGTTGCCCATCCGCTGACGTTCTACGGTCAGCTGGCTTCGGAAGAGCTGCACGGCGCCATCCGGCCGCCCGCGGCCCCCGCCGCCCTGACCGAGGCCGAACTGGCCCAGGCCCGGGCCGTACCCGGTGCCGACCGGGCACTGCGCCTGTTCGACCTCGGCTGGCGCAGTGAAGCCGTCCGCGAGTGGAACTACACCCTGACCTGGGGCAAGCCGGGCGGCATGAGCGACCGCGACGTGATCGCGATGGCCGAACTGGCCTGCCAGCGTGAGCTGTGGGACCGCTGCATCAACGCCAGCGACCGCACGCGCCAGGAGGTGCACCTCGGGCAGCGCTACCCCACGCCGTTCCGGCAGGACATCCTGACGGCCGCCCGCGACGTGGGGCTGGATCCAGCCTACATGTTCGGCCTGATCCGCCAGGAGTCGCGCTTTCTGGTGGCTGCACGCTCGTCGGTCGGGGCGTCCGGGCTGATGCAGGTGATGCCGGCCACGGCCACCTGGACGGCGCGCAAGCTCGACATTCCCTACCAGCCCGAGTTGCTGACCGACCGGCAGACCAACCTGAAGCTGGGCGCGGGCTACCTGAAGCTGGTGCTGGACGACTTCCAGGGCATGCAGGCGCTGGCGGCCGCGGCCTACAACGCCGGCCCCGGTCGGCCACGTCGCTGGCGTGAGGGCCCCCGCATGGAGGCGGCAGCCTGGGTCGAGAACATCCCCTTCAACGAGACGCGGGACTATGTGAAGAAGGTGCTGTCCAACGCCGTGGTGTACAGCCACCTGCTGCACGGCAAGCCGCTGGCGTTGCGTGAACGGCTGGGCCAGACGGTGGGGCCCCGTGCAGGCAGCGCGCCGCCCAGTGCCACCGACCTCCCTTGAGCCGAAGGAGTTCTCATGCGACGCATCCTGATTCTTGGCGGTACCGGGTTCGTGGGCCGCGCCCTGTGTGAACAGATTCCCCACAGCGCGGCCCTGGCCGGCGCCCGCGTGCTGGTGCCCAGCCGCCGCCGCGAGCGCGGCAAGCACCTGTTTCCGCTTCCGTACGTCGATGTGGTCGATGCGAACGTGCACGACGAGGCCACGCTGGTGCGGCTGCTGGCCGGCTGTGATGCCGTCGTGAACCTGGTTGCCATCCTGCACGGGACCCCGCAGGCATTCCGGACGGCCCATGTCGAGCTGGTGCAGCGCCTGGTGACGGCGTGCGACAAGGCCGGCGTGCGCCGCCTGGTGCATGTCAGCGCCCTGGGCGTGCCCGACGACCCGGCCGAGGCGCCGTCGAACTACCTGCGCAGCAAGGCGGAAGGCGAGGGCGTGCTGCGCCAGGCTGCGGCAGCAGGCCTGAGCGTCGCCATCCTGCGCCCCAGCGTGATCTTTGGCGCGCAGGACCGCTTCCTGAACCTGTTTGCCGCGCTGCAGCGGGTGTTCCCCGCGATGCCGCTGGCCGGAGCGCAGGCGCGCTTTCAGCCGGTGTGGGTCGAGGACGTGGCGGCGGCGCTGGTGCGTTTGCTGGAAAGCGGGCGCGAGGGCGTGTACGAGGCGGCCGGCCCGCAGGTGCTGACGCTGGCCGAGCTGGTGCAGCGCGCCGGGCGCTGGAGCGGGCGCGCGCGGCCGGTGCTGCCCATCCCCGACTTTGCCGGGCGCATGCAGGCGACGATGATGGGCCTGATGCCCGGTGAGCCGCTGATGTCGACGGACAACCTCGATTCGATGAAGGTCCCCAATGTGGCCAGTGGGCGCCTGCCCGGCCTGGCGGAGCTGGGCATCACGCCGCATGCGCTGGATGCGATCGGCCCGGCTTACCTGGGTCAGTCGGGCGCCCTGGCGCGGCAGCTGGACCTGTGGCGCTCGCTGGCGCGCCGCGGCTGAAGCGGCCACAACCGACAACGCCGCCTGGAAGGCGGCGTTGTGAGGCGGGGCAAGCCCTGCGGGAGCGCGTCAGGCAGCGGCCAGCAGCTGCGCCGTGTCGAACACGCTGCTCATGGGGGGCAGGTTCATGATCATGGGCTGCGGCGCGTTCTTCGAGACCTTGACCGGCTTGGCGTTGGGGTCGTTCTGGGCCACGTCGGCCTTGTCCCAGTTGCCGGCCGATTCCTTGCCCGACACCGCGATCGAGTAGAACACGCGGAAGGGTACCTTGCGCTCGGCCCAGAAGTCGGCGGCGTCGCGGAAGGCGTCGAGCAGCTGCTCGCGGCTTTCACGGTCGTAGCGGGCGCCGTCCGGGATCAGCTCGAGCACGACGACGAAGCCGGGCTGCGGGCCGGACTTATGGACCATGTCCGTGATGCAGTCGTACAGGGCGTCGAGGTTCTTGCCGAAGTGGTCCGGGAAGAGGAAGTCACGGGCGATGATGTCCAGCACGTCCTGCTTGCTCTGGGCGGCGCTCAGGTTGGTGTACAGGAAATGCTGGCCAGCCGCGTTGGCCGCCTGTTGCAAGTCTTCCGGGCGGTAGGCGCGGATGGATTGAACGATGTTGGTTCGAACGGATTGCAACAACATGATCGCTGGGGCCACGGGTCCGGCGCGTCTGGCGCGTCAGCCCCGGTGGGCCGATGAGAAGGTGTGAGGAAAGAACGAGGATGGGGGCGACCGGGGTCAGCGGTCATTGCCGTGGATCAATGGTCAGGAAGCTCTGGTAGTGATCCTCGGTGTAGAAACAAGTTTCGGGTCGTCTGACTTCCTGTCCGCCGCAGACGATGCGCCGGGCTCCCCGGTTGCGTGCGCCTGGCGTCGGCACGGTGTATTCACGGTAGTAGCCGCGTGGCTGACGTGGCAGGATGCGCTCGCGGTTGCCAAACACCGTGCCATCCTTGTCATGGCGGAACGGCCCACCTTGCAGGATGCGGCCGTACACGTCCTGTGCCTGGCGGGGCAACGTGGACAAGGGCGCCACCGCCAGACCGGTCGGGCTGGACAGTTCGGTGTCTTGCGGGGTACTGCGACGCGCGTCTGCCCGATCGGGCACGAGGCCCAGATTCAGGCTGGCTCCCACCAACACGGCGGTGACCACGCGAACAACGAAACGGGCCATCTTGTGGCGTCCGTCAGGGAGACCTTGAACCAGGCCGTGGATGAGGCCTGACGGGGTCGGGGCGGTGGGCTGGTTTACCAATCCGCAACCGCTTGAAGACGGTTCCCTGGTCAGCGTGGCGGGCACCATGTTGCTGTGTTTCCAGCCTTGATCGGTCAGCAATGCAGCTCTACGACAAAGCAGAAATGCTATAGAAAACGGCCCAAAAGCTCAAGGCCCCGGCGCCTGAAAAACAGGCAGACGGGGCCTTTTTACGGGGCTTGACACCGTGTGCTATAAGCCCGCCGCCCCGGCTTCAGGGGGGCGGGCCTGCGCTTCAGCGCACCGCGTTTGCGTCCGCCACGGTCATGGCCGTCATGTTGACGATGCGGCGCACGGTGGCCGACGGCGTCAGGATGGTGACGGGCTTGGCCGCCCCCAGCAGCACCGGACCGAGCGCGATACCGTTGCCCGCCGCGACCTTCAGCAGGTTGTAGGCGATGTTGGCGGCGTCGATGTTGGGGCACACCAGCAGGTTGGCCTCGCCGGTCAGGGTGCTGTGCGGCATCAGCTCGGCGCGGTAGGCCGCGTCCAGGGCCGTGTCGCCGTGCATCTCGCCGTCGATCTCCAGCCAGGGCGCCTGCTGCTGGATGAGGCCCAGGGCTTCGCGCATCTTCAACGCCGACGGCTGGTTGCTCGAGCCGAAGTTCGAGTGCGACAGCAGCGCGGCCTTCGGACGCTGGCCGAAACGCATCATCTCCTCGGCGGCCATGATGGTGATCTCGGCGATCTGTTCGGCCGTCGGGTCGTAGTTGATGTGCGTGTCCAGGATGTTGACCGTGCGACCCGGCAGGATCAGGCCCGTCATGGCCGCATACGTCTTGACGCCCGTGCGCTTGCCGATGACCTGATCGATGTAGTTCAGGTGCATGGAGGTCTGGCCCCAGGTGCCGCAGATCAGGCCGTCGGCATCGCCCTTGTGCACCAGCATCGAGCCGATCAGCGTCAGGCGGCGGCGCATCTCGATCTTGGCCATCTGCGCGGTCACGCCCTTGCGTTCCGTCAGGCGGTGGTAGGTCTGCCAGTAGTCGCGGTGGCGCGGGTCGTACTCGGTGCTGACCACGTCGTAGTCGATGCCGGCCTTCAGGCGCAGGCCGAAGCGTTCGACACGCTGCTCGAGCACGGCCGGGCGGCCGACCAGCATCGGGCGAGCCAGGCCTTCGTCCACCACGATCTGGGCGGCACGCAGCACGCGTTCCTCTTCACCTTCGGCGTAGGCGATGCGCTTGGCCTTGGCGCGCTTGGCCACGCTGAAGATGGGCTTCATGGTGGTGCCCGAGGCGTAGACGAAGCTCTGCAGCTTCTCGCCATAGGCCACAAAGTCCTTGATCGGGCGGGTGGCGACGCCGGACTCTTCGGCGGCCTTGGCCACGGCCGGCGCGATCTTGATCATGAGCCGCGGGTCGAACGGCTTCGGAATCAGGTATTCCGGGCCGAAGCTCAGCGTGGCGCCCACGTAGGCGGCCGCCACCACGTCGCTCTGCTCGGCCTGGGCCAGCTCGGCGATCGCGTGCACCGCGGCGATCTCCATCTCATCGGTGATGGTGGTCGCGCCCGAATCCAGCGCCCCGCGGAAGATGTACGGGAAGCACAGGACGTTGTTGACCTGGTTGGGGTAGTCCGTGCGGCCGGTGGCCATGATGGCGTCGTCGCGGACGGCCTTGACTTCCTCGGGCAGGATTTCCGGCGTGGGGTTGGCCAGCGCAAAGATGATCGGGCTGTCGGCCATCTTGGCGACCATGTCGGCCTTGAGCACGCCGCCGGCCGACAGGCCCAGGAAGATGTCCGCGTCGGCGATCACTTCGGAGAGCTTGCGCTGGTCGGTTTTCTGGGCGAACTGCGCCTTGTCCGGGTCCATCAGTTCTGTGCGGCCTTCGTACACCACGCCCGCCAGATCGGTCACCCAGATGTTCTCGCGCGGCAGTCCGAGCTTGACCAGCAATTGCAGGCAGGCCAGGGCGGCTGCGCCAGCGCCCGAGGTGACGAGCTTGACGTTCTTGATGTCCTTGCCGACGACTTTGAGACCGTTGAGCAGGGCGGCGCCCACCACGATGGCGGTGCCGTGCTGGTCGTCGTGGAAGACGGGGATCTTCATCCGCTCGCGCAGCTTGCGCTCGACGTAGAAGCAGTCGGGGGCCTTGATGTCCTCGAGGTTGATGCCGCCGAAGGTGGGTTCGAGCGCGGCGATCACTTCGACCAGGCGATCGGGGTCCTTCTCGTTGATCTCGATGTCGAAGACGTCGATGTCGGCGAACTTCTTGAAGAGGACGGCCTTGCCTTCCATCACCGGCTTGGCAGCCAGCGGGCCGATGTCGCCCAGGCCCAGCACGGCGGTGCCGTTGGTGATCACGGCCACGAGGTTGCCGCGGCTGGTGTACTTGAAGGCGTTGGCGGGGTTCTCGACGATCTCCTCGCACGGTGCGGCGACGCCGGGGGAGTAGGCCAGGGCGAGGTCACGCTGGTTGGTGAGCTGCTTGGTGGCACTGATCGCGAGCTTGCCGGGTGTCGGCAGCTCGTGGTACTCGAGCGCGGACTTTTTGAGTTCGGCTCGTTTCTGCTCAGGTGTGGTCATAAACAGGAGGGTGGATTGAAGCGGCCGGGAAACAGCCACCGGGACAGGGATTTTAGGAAGTTTCCCTGGAAAAGGGGGATGTGGATGCCCGCATGGGGCCCCGAAGGGCCGTGACATCGGCTGGGCGGTCGGCGAGCGGCTGCGGGTTCTGTGGGGTACCGGTGGGCGTGTCGTGAATTGAGCAAACTCCCCTTGGCCCGGTGGGCCGGATGCCGTGAACGTTTGCACGTCGGCCGGGTTTTTGCCCGAGGCGTCATCCAATTGAACGATGCAAAAGAAGGCAGAACCCCCTAGAAATCAGCCTTGGCGTTTACGCAAATTCACAGAATGATGCTCTTTGGCATCCCCTGCTTGCAGGTTCGTGAGCATTGGGACGCGTCGGGTTTTCCTCCAAATAACCTTCTCGGAGATCGTATGGTCGCGTGGCATGCAAGGTCCTTGAACTGGGCCAGAACAGCAGTGGGTGTCGGGGTGCTGGCTGTGTTGGCCGCCTGTGGCGGCGGTGGTGGCGGCAGCTCGTCCACCAGCGGCGGTGGCGGCGGCGGGGGCTCGGCCTCGGTGTCCGGCGTGGCATCCAAGGGCCTGCTGCTCAATGCCCTGGTGACGGCCTATGCCGTGAACAGCGACGGGTCGCGGGGCTCGGTGCTGGCCACCACCTCGACGAGTGCGACCGATGGCAGCTACACCCTGAGCGGCCTGCCGGCCGGGGCGCTGGTGCTGCTCGAGGTGACGCCCAAGGCGACGGGCACCAAGATGATCGACGAGACGACCAATGCCGAGGTCGATGTGCTGGCCAACAGCGGGTTCAAGCTGCGCGCCGCCACCAGCCTGGACAGCAGCGGTACGACGAGCGCTCAGATCACGCCCTTTACCGACATGGCGGTGAAGCTGGCGGAAGACAACAACGGCGGCCGACTGAATGCGGACGTGGTGACGGCCGCGAACGGGTCGGTGTCGGCGTTCGTGGGCATTTCTGTGTTGACCGAGCGCCCGAGCTTCACGTCGGAAGATGGCAACGTCAAGCCCACCAATGCTGCCGGGGCCAAGCTGGCTGCCATCTCGAAAATGGCCAACGACGGCGCGGTGGACGACTGCGCGAGCGCCAGCGGAACCGTGGCCAAGGTGAAATGCGTGGTCGAGTACCTGGCGACCCAAGGTACGACCAGCGATGTGGCCACCAAGCTCGGCACGGCCACCACGGCCGTGCTGGCGGGCGATGCCGCCATCAGCAACCCGCTGGAATTGGCGAAAGCGCAGACGGAGCCGGTGGCGCAGCCGACGACCCTGCCGCCAGTGGTGACCGGTACGCAGACCGGCGTGCAAGAGGCCAAGACGCTGATCCGCAGCGTGCGCACGACCGCTGCGGCGCTGTCCAATGAATCGGACGCCACCTCGCTGGCGGCGCGTGTTCAGGCTATGGCCGAGAGCGCCCACGGCGTGGCCCAGCCGCTGGACGATGGCACCATCCGAGCCGTGAGCGCCATCACCGATGCAATGACGGAGCACAGCGCCATCGTCGCAGGGGGCCTCAAGGTCGATGGCTTCACGCTGTATGGCTACGGCTGGCAGCCTCAGATGCCTTACGCCACCAGCCAGATCGGTTCGGGCTGCCGCTTCTTCACGGACAACACCTTCGAGACGCCGGCTTACCGCGTGGAGGAAGGGGTTCCGACCCTGAGCACCACCGACTTCATGGCCTGCCGTGTGCTGCAGCACGTGGTATGGGAGGGCTACACCCCCAAGTACGCGGTATTCAACCGGGTCCGTCTGTCGAAGCTGAACAGCACGCAGTTCAAGGTCGAGTCCATCGTCAGGAAGGCGGAGATCATTGCAACGCCCATCCCGATGATGATGATCGGGCCCTTCCCATCGATGACGTCGACCGCCTACACCTACAGCACGACGGAAACCAACGTGAGCAGCGGCCTGGTCTCGGCCACGGCAACGCGCTCCGCCACCGGCTGGTCGCTGGCGGGCGACCTGGCTCCGGGCGTCGAGAAGACCTGGACCTACAACGCACTCGCCGACCGCTATGACGAGAACGTGCGCTTGCTGGGCACCAAGCAGACGGTGGCCCTGAGCTACAGCGACACCGTCACGGTGGCCACCCACACCACGCGGCGCGCGCTGACGGGCGATGTTCGGGTCTACGCGGGGGCCGACGTGCAATCTCGTCTGTCGTTGCTTGCGGGCAGCTATGTCGAGGCCCAGCGCGTGTTCACCGTGGCCGGCCCGGTCGGGGGCGAACTGCTGCCGAAGGCCGTTCACCTGGTGATGGAGGGTCAGGTCAAGACCGGGTTCAAGATCAATGGCACCCTGGACATGACCGACTTCCTGATGACCGACGCCCGCTGGGGCTTCGCGAAGGGATCGTTCGCAGGTTCGTTCACCGACGTTGGCGGGACGGCCAAGCTGTTCGACGGCACGCTGCTGCTCGATGTGCCGAACGACAGCGGCGCGGGCGCGGCTGTAACGCTGGACGGCGTCATCACCACGACGGGCGCGAACACGCTGACAGTGCGCCTGGCGGCCTCGCAGTCAGCCACGGTGCCAGGTGATTACACTGTCTCCGGTCGCTACACCCAGGGCACGACGACCTTCCTGGTCACGGTGTTCAAGAGCGAGAGCAGCCCGGACACGGACAGCATCTCCTTCCAGACTGCAGCGGGCGGCGTGGGGTTCGCGGCCAAGCCGAGTGACACGCGCATCGACGTCAAGAAGGGCGATGCGGTGGTGGGCGTGTTCAATGTGTCCACCGGTCGACTGGTCTACGCAGACGGCTCTTACGAGCAGTTCTGATCCAATCAGTCCCACACTCAGCAAGCCCCCTCACGGGGGCTTTTTCCTGTTCAACCGGTGTACCGAGATGGTGATAAAGCAATCGAGGGGTGGGTGGGGCGCCATGGTGGCGACGGCCATGGCCGGATTCACCCTGGCACCCGGGATCGCGGCGGGGGCCTCGACGGAACTGCAAGGCGCCGGCGCCTACGTGACGGCCGACACCGAGGCCTGGTCCAACGGTGTGCCGGTGCTCGACCTCGATGGCACCTGGTCCAAGGGCTACCGGCAGCGGGCGGGCACGCAGGCGGCCTATGTGGCGGCGCGTGCCGAGCTGGGCGTCGTGCTGCCCTGGCTGCGGCAGGCCGATGGCTCGGCGTGGCGCGTGGGCGGGGTGGCGCGGGTGGACGGAACGGCCCGGCTGTCCGGCCAGGCCGCCCAGGCGCTCTACCACTACCAAAGCCGCACCGACCCCGATGCGCCGGTGTCGCTGGATGCGCGTTCCGACGTGCTGTACTGGACGGGCAAGGGCGTGTCGGTGCACACGCCGTCGGTGAGCGTGGCGGGCTTCAAGCTCGACATGACGTTCGACCACCTGAAGCTCAACCGGCTGCGGCACCTGCGCAGCGCGGGCTTTGTCCGCTACAACGCGGACGACACCTACAGCTATGCCGGCACCCTGCGGGACGATTCGTCGCGCACCGAAGCCTTGTTCATGGCCCCACCCGCCGCCGAGGGCTGGGGCCAGGCGGTGTCGGTGGCCGTCAGCTGGACGCGGCCCGTCGACGACGAGACGGTGGCCCCGGCAGGCGGGCAGGCGGCCTCGTGGATGCCTGACCGCGTGGCGCTGCGCGTGGACGATGCCTGGTCCAGGCTGCACTGGAAGGGCATCAACGGGGACGACGCCGTGCTGCTCAGCGAGGTCGCGGAACTGGGCGACGCCCGCATCAACGGCCAGTACACGCGGCGCAATGTGACCGAGCGCATTCCGGTGTCCACCCAGGTTCAGGCCGATTGGGTCCGCGGCGGCGGCCGTTGGTCGGTCAGGGTGAAGAACCGGGTGGGCTTGTGGCAGGGCTGGCTGGGCTGGCAGAGCGAGGGGCCCCTGAGCTGGCGCGTGGCCGCCGAGCCGTTCGCGGGCGCGCTGCAGCTAGGGCTGGACTGGCGGGGGCTGCGTGCATCGATCATGACGGACCGCCTGGACAACGGCGCCCATGCACGGGGCGCCAGCCTCGGCTGGATCGGCACGTTCTGACCGAAGCGGCACCAGGACTCACGTCGGGTTGGGTGGCTCTCCGAGCGCCTCGGCCATTGCCTCCAGCAACCGTGACACCGACACCGGTTTGTGCAGCAGGGGCACGCCGGCGTCCCGTGCCTGGCGCAGCCGGTCTTCGGCGGTGTCGCCGCTGACCAGCAGCGCGGGCAGCGTGGGCTGGCGCTTGCGCAGTGCGGCGATCGCCCTGAGCCCGCTGTCGCGGCCGGCCAGGCGGAAGTCGGCCAGCACCAGGTCCGGTGCTCGGGCGGCCTGGGCCTTCAGGGCCTCGGCCGTGCTGGCCGCTTCGCTCACTTCGCAGCCCAGGCTGCGCATCAGCGTGGCCAGGGCTTCGCGCACGCCGGCTTCGTCGTCCAGCACCAGCAGGTGGCAGCGGGGCAGGACCGCTGCAGGCTGGGCGCTCGCGGCGGGCTCGGGCGCGCGCGTGGCCACCGGCAGCCACAGCGTGAAGGTGCTGCCTTCGCCGGGCGCGGAGCGCAGGCTCAAGGGGTGATCCAGCAGGCGGGCCAGGCGCCGCACGATGGACAGCCCCAGGCCGAGGCCTTTGCTGCGGTCCCGCGCCGGGTTGTGCACCTGGAAGAACTCTTCGAACACCCGCTCCTGGTCGCTGGCCGCCATGCCGACACCGGTGTCCTGCACCACCACCTCGATCTGCTCGCCGGTGCGCAAGGCCCGCAACTGGACTTCGCCTTCTTCGGTGTACTTCACCGCGTTGTCGATCAGGTTGCGCAGCAGGCGCTCGAGGTGCACGGCGTCGCTCTCGCACACCAGTCCGGGCTCGATCACGCAGCGCGCCCGCAGGCCTTTGGCCTCGCAGGCCGATTGCAATTCCTCTCCCAGGCGGCCCAGCAGGGTGTCGAGCGACAGGGGCGCCCGGTGCAGTTCGACCACCCCGGCGTCCAGCCGCGAGAGGTCGAGCAGCGCGTTCATCTCTTCGCGCAGGCTGTCGAGCGCCAGGTCCATGCGGTGCACGATGTCCCGGCTGTCGGCCGTCTGCACGCGCGTTTCAAGGGCCGCGCACAGCAGCGTCAAGGTCTGCAGGGGCTGGCGCAGATCGTGGCTGGCCGAGGCCAGAAAGCGGTTGCGCGCCGCCATGGCGACCCGGGCCTCATCGAGCGCCTGCCTCAGGGCCCCGTTCAGGCGCTCCTGTTCCTCGCGCAGCGCCGTGGCGTCGCACAGCCGGCGGTCGGCGTCGCGGGCCAGTCCCAGCATCACTGCCAGGTAGGCCACGAGCAGCAGGGCCATGCCGAGGTGGCCCCAGTCGAGGGCGGGTCCGGTCAGGCCCAGGGCGGCCCAGCCTGCGATCAGGGCGCCCATGGCGGGCAGGGTGAAGGCGCGGTAGATCCGGGGGTGGCCGTGTGTGGTGCCGACGGCGGCGACGGACAGCCCGCCCAGGAGGATGGTCAGGATGGCGCGCTGGGCCTCGTCCATCCAGGGAAACAGGCCGACTGCCGCGCCGTGGACCAGGCCATTCAGGCCGCTCAGCCAGACGGCCGTGCGCACGCGCTGGTCGAGCGGTCGGTCGGTCTCGGCAGGCAGGCGCCGCAGTCGGTGCATGCGCCAGGCCTGCAGGCCGAGCACGGCGACAGCCCAGGCCAGCAGGGCGGATCGGGGCGCGCTGGACCAGGCCGTGAGCAGCACCACCTGCGCCCCGAGGGCGACGCCCCAGGGCACGGTCGTGACCTGGCGGGCGATCAGGGCCAGCACCTCTTCGTCGGCCCCGGATGGGCGCGCGAGGGGCCGGGAGGCGGACGGGGGCGGCATGGGCCCATGTTACCGGTTGCTTACATCTTCAGGGTGTGACGAAGGGCCGTTCTGTCGCGCGACAATGCCGGCATGAGCCTGGGTGAATTCGAACTGATCGAGTCCTTCTTCTGGCGCCGGCCCGGCCAGGGGCCGCGCCGTGCTGTGGTGGGCAATGGCGACGACTGCGCGGTGATCGCGCCCGCGCCGGGCATGCAGCTGGCGGTGTCGACCGACACGATGGTGGAGGGGCGGCACTTCCTGTCGACGGTGGACCCGGCCCGGCTGGGCCACAAGGCGCTGGCCGTGAACCTGTCCGACCTCGCGGCCTGCGGCGCGCAGCCGCTGGCCTTCACGCTGGCCCTGACGCTGCCGCGTGTGGACGAGGCCTGGCTGTCCGCACTGGCGCGCGGCCTGCTCGACCTGGCCGATGAGCACGAGTGCGAGCTCATCGGTGGCGACACCACCGCCGGCCCCTTGAGCATCGGCATGACGGTGATGGGCGAGGTGCCACCGGGGCAGGCCCTGCTGCGCAGCGGCGCGCAGCCCGGCGACGACCTGTGGGTCAGCGGGCACCCGGGCGAGGCCCGGCTGGCGCTGGAGGCGTTTCGCGGCACCCTGCATCCGGGCCTGAGTGGCGAGGCCTTCGAGGCCACGCGGCTTGCCATGGAGGCGCCCGACCCCCGTGTGGCCCTGGGCCTGGGTCTGCGCGGGGTGGCCACCGCGGCCATCGACATCTCGGATGGCCTGCTGGGCGACCTGGGCCACATCCTGCGGCGCAGCCGGGTGGGCGCCACCGTGGTGCTGGACGCCTTGCCGGTGAGCCCGTGGCTGGCCGGCCGGGCCGTGGTCGAGCAGCAGGATTGCATCCTGGCGGGCGGCGACGACTACGAACTGTTGTTCACCGCGCCCGTGGCGCAACGCCCTGCCGTGGCGGCGCTGGCCGACAGCCTGGGGCTGCTGCTCAGTCGCATCGGCCGCATCGAGGCCGACCCGGGTCTGCGGGTGAGGGTGACCGGACTGGACGAGGGCCATGCCGGCCCGCTGGTGCCCAACCGCTGGGTGTCGTTCGATCACTTCCGGGGCTGAGATGGACACGACCGAGAACGCGACCGAGGCCGCGAGTGCGACGCCGGTGGCGCGGGCGGTGCCCCGCCGGCCGACCGTGGGCCTGCTGCTGGGCCATCCGGCCCACTGGATCGCGCTGGGGGCGGGCAGCGGGCTCAGCCCCGTGGCCCCGGGCACAGTGGGCACCCTGTGGGGCTGGCTGGTGTTCGTGCTGATCGACGCCATGCTGGGGACAGGCTGGCACGCCGACCTGTCCTGGGCGGGCATCCTGGCGGTCGGGTGGCTGGTGGGGTGGTGGGCCTGCACCCGCACGGCCCAGCGCCTGCAGGTGGCCGATCCGGGTGCCATCGTCTGGGACGAGATCTGGGCGATCTGGCTGGTGTTGTGGATCATCGGCACGCCGGACTGGCGCGGTCAGGCGCTGGCTGTGGTCGCCTTCCGGTTCTTCGACGCGGCCAAGCCCGGACCGGTGGGTTGGGCCGATCGCCTGTTCAAGCTGCGCCCAGGCCAGCCCATCGGGTGGGCGCAGGGGCTGGGCATCATGTTCGACGACCTGGTGGCCGCGGGTTGCACCTTGCTGTTGCTGGCGCTGGCCGTGGCCGCGCGCCAGGGCGGGGTGTCAGCCGGGCTGCTGAGCTGAAAGGAAACACACGATGGACACGCTTGCCACGCTGCCCCTGGTGACCGATGTGGCCGCCCGCTTGTTGGCCCGCGGCTGGCGCTTGGCCACCGCCGAATCCTGTACCGGTGGCCTGGTGGCCGCGGCGTGCACGGAACTGGCCGGCTCCAGCGACTGGTTCGAGCGCGGCGTGGTGAGCTACAGCAACGCCGCCAAGACCGAGTTGCTGGGGGTGCCGGCTGCCTTGATCGAGGCACATGGGGCCGTCAGCGAGCCGGTGGCGCTGGCCATGGCGCAGGGCCTGCTGGCCCGCACCGGCGTCGACATCACCGTGGCGGTCACCGGTGTGGCCGGGCCATCGGGCGGCAGCGCGCACAAGCCGGTGGGCACCGTGTGGTTCGCCTGGGCCACGGCCGCAGGCGCCCACGCCGAGTGCCGCGTGTGGCCGGGCGACCGCAGTGCAGTACGTGAAGCGACCGTGCGCCACGCGCTGGCCGGGGTGCTGGCGCGCAGCGTGCCGCTCTGAGCCGGCTCGCGCCGCGCTCGGCAGGGGGCGTCAGGTGCGGGGCGCGCCGCTGCCGCGGTTGAACAGCCGCTCCAGCGCCAGGTCGATCACCAGGCCCCAGATGCTGTACAGGATGGACCCCAGCAGCGCCCCCCCGAAGCCGCTCACCTGAAACCCCTCCAGCAGGCCGGAGGCCATCTGGAAGGTCAGCGCGTTGAT
>JAJUHM010000045.1 GCA_029279925.1 Aquabacterium olei | reverse complement strand
CGGTCCAGCAGCGCGCGCAGGTACTGCGCCTCCTGCAGCAGCGCGGTCGATGCCGCCTGGCGTTCCTCCGGGGGCAGGTTGGCTTCGTTGATGGCGAGTTCGTGCAGGCGCTCTGCGGCGCGCCCCAGCTGGCGGAAGGCCTCGCGGCCGAGTTGCTCGTCGCTCTGGCTGCTGGCCACGATGTGGGTGGGGCCGCCATCGTGGCCGCCCTCGCCGGGCACGAAGCCATCGTCGACCCGTGTGCCCAGCCGGCTGCGGAAGGCGGGCGACATGCCGGCGGCGCGCACCTGCGACACCAGGTAGGCGATGGCGTCCAGAAAGGGCTCGCGCCAGCCGGCGGGCGAGGCGGGCAGCGTCGGCTCGGCCAGGGCTTCGCGCCACAGCGCCGCCAGCTCCTCCAGCGTGGGCGCATCCAGCGCCGCCAGCCAGGCGCCGTCGAGCGGGTCGTCGAACAGCAGGTTGAACAGCTTGGCCAGGTCGCCGGTGTCGGGCGTGCCGGGCAGGGTCTTGCGGCGCAGGCGCTCGCCCAGCTCGTTCAGGAAGGAGCTGCGCGGCGAAAAGCCGTAGTCCGCCAGCAGTGCGGCCACATCGGTGTCGCGCCAGAACGCGGCCAGCACCCCGACCACGCGGGCGCGCCGCTCGGGGTGCGTGCGCAGGTGGCGCACCACGAACTGCGTGCCGCTGACCGGCTCACCGCGGCGCACCCAGTCGATCAGCTGGATCAGCCACAGATGCCGCTCCACCAGCGGGGCTTGGGGGTTGGCGCTGTCCAGCAGCGCCTCGATGGGCAACCGGTTGCCCGGGCGGGGCCACCAACGCTGGCGCGTGAGGGGGCGAAGCAGGGTCTTGATCCAGGCCATCAATGCAGAGACTGAGAGCGCGCGAGCGTGAACGGCGCAATCGGGGCTTCAAAGGGGCGCGCGTCTTCGGTCATGCAGAAGAAGGTGCCCTCCATCACGCCATGCGGCGTGCCCAGGCTGGTCCAGCTGGTGTACTCGAAGTGCTCGCCGGGGCGCAGCACCGGCTGGTGGCCCACCACCGCCAGGCCCCGCACCTCCTGCGTGCGGCCGGTCGCATCGGTGATCAGCCACTGGCGCGCCACCAGCTGCGCCGTCACCGTGCCCGTGTTGCGGATGGTGACCGTGTAGCTGAACGCGTACTCGTTCTGGTTGGGGTTGCTCTGCTCGTCCAGATACTGAGGCTGCACGGAGCAGGTGAATTCGGCTTGGCTCATCCAACCCATTCTAGGGAAAGCCCTTGCGTGACGTGGGTCACAAAACCCAGCATCGCGTGGGGCTGTCCACCCGGAGGCGGAAGCTGAACGAATTTTTTACAATGACGGGTTCCCCATCCACCGAGCCCGCCATGTCCCGCACCTTCCGCATCGCCCCCAGCATCCTGTCCGCCGATTTCGCCCGCCTGGGCGAGGAAGTGCGCCACGTCATCGACGCCGGGGCCGACTGGATCCACTTCGACGTGATGGACAACCACTACGTGCCCAACCTGACGTTCGGGCCGATGGTGTGCCAGGCGCTGCGCAAGCACGCCGTCAAGGCCGATGGCACCGCCGTGCCCATCGACGTGCACCTGATGGTGCAGCCGGTCGACGCGCTGGCCACGGCCTTTGCCAAGTCGGGTGCCGACATCATCACCTTCCACCCCGATGCCTCCACCCACGTCGACCGCACGCTGCAGCTCATCAAGGCGGAAGGCGTGCAGGCCGGGCTGGTGTTCAACCCCGCTGCGCCGGTGGACGTGCTGGAATGGGTGATCGACAAGGTGGACGTGGTGCTGCTGATGAGCGTGAACCCGGGCTTCGGTGGCCAGAGCTTCATCGACAGCACGTTGCGCAAGGCCGAGAAGGTGCGCAAGATCATTGACGCGTCGGGCCGCGACATCCGCCTGGAAATCGACGGCGGCATCAAGGTGGACAACATCCGCCGCGTGGCGGATGCCGGTGCCGACACCTTCGTGGCCGGCAGCGCGATCTTCGGTCAGCCCAGCTACAAGGCCGTGATCGACGCGATGCGAGCCGAGCTGGCGCGCTGATCCTGCGCGCCAGCGGTGCGGCTTACTTGCAGCGGTAGGCCGTACCGATCCACTCGTTGGTCATGCTGGTGCCCATCTGGCTCCAGACGACGTGCGAAGCGCCCTGGTCCACGGCGGCATTCATGGCCTTGGCCTTGGCGTTCTTCGAACCGATCGAGGCACTGAGCCCCACGAAGATGGCGTCGCTGCCATTGACTGCGCCCAGCTTCTTGCAGCCCTTGACCTGCTCGGCCTGCACTTCCTGGATGTTGTTGGTGGTCATGGTGGTGCAACCGGTGGCGAGCAGGGCGGCGCCCATCACGGCGGCGAGGCAGTACTTCTTGAACATGTGCTTCCTGGTTAAGACAGGGGGACGACAGACAGGCGCCCACCGCGAGCGCCTGACGGAATCGCCATTCTGGCATGGGGGTCATGTGCGCCGCTGCAGCCCGGCTCGGCCAGGCGGCTGAGGCAACATGACGCCCGAGGAGCCCTTCATGACCCAGCCCACCCTGCAACTCGACTTCGTTTCCGACATCTCCTGCCCGTGGTGCGCCATCGGCCTGGCCTCGTTGCGCCGCGCGATGGCCGAGCTGGCCGACGAGATGCAGTTCACCCTGCGTTTCCAGCCCTTCGAGCTGAACCCGCAGATGCCGCCGGGCGGCGAAGACATCGGCGAGCACCTGACCCGCAAGTACGGCTCGACGCCCGAGCAGCAGGCGCAGATCCGCGAAACCATCCGCCAGCGCGGTGCCGATGTGGGCTTCACCTTCAACAGCGAAGGGCGTGGCCGCATCTACAACACCTTCCACGCGCACCGCCTGCTGCACTGGGCGGGCGAAGAGCACCCCGAGCAGCAGCTCGCGCTGAAGCAGGCGCTGCTGGAAGCCTGCCACCGCGACCGCCAGGCCATGGACGACCCCGGCGTGCTGCTGGCCTGCGTGCGCCAGGCCGGGCTGGACGAGGCCAGCGCGCAGCTGGTGCTGACGGAAGGCCGCTATGGCGACGAGGTGCGGGAGCAGGAAGACATGTACATGTCGGCCGGCATCCAGGCCGTGCCGGCGCTGGTGGTGAACAACCGGCACCTGGTGTCGGGAGGGCAGCCGGTGGAGAACTATGTGAAGGTGTTGAGGCAGATTGCGTCACAAGGCTGAGCCAGCCTTGCCCCCTCGGGCAATTTGCCCGCCCCCTCCCGGGCACCCTGCCCTGGCCTCGCCCCCTGCGCATTCCTACAGTGAGCTCCACCCGCACACCGCGGCCTCATGTCTCAGGAGTGCCCCATGTTCCCGGTTCGCCGCTTTCCTTTCCTCCAGCCCCCAACGCCCCGGATCCCCCTTGCCCTGACCCTCATGCTGGCGCTGTCGGCCGTCCCGGCCCACGCGCAGACCCAGGCCGGCTCCTGCGGTCAGCCCGAGCCGAGCGGCGCCGGCCCGTCCAGCATGGCTGCCAACAACGTCAGTGACCTGTCCCTGGCCTACCAGGCCGAGCAGCCGGCCAGCATCACCATGTGCGCCTACGGCTATCTGGCCGCCAAATGCGGCGACTACGCCACCGCCCACAAGATCTTCGACAAGTGCATCGCCAAGGGCTTTGTCGGCCCCATGATCTGGAAGGGGCATCTGCTGCAGGAAGGCGAGGGCGTGCCCCAGGACTCCGCGGCCGCCACCGCGATGTTCAAGCGCGCGGCCGAGTCCGGTCACGATGGCTATGCCGTGATGGGCAAGCTGCATTACGCCAGCGCCTTGTGGGAAGGGCGCGGGGTGGCCCGCAACGAGGCCGAGGCGCGCAAGTGGTTCGAGCAGGCTGCCGCCGAAGGCAGCGAAGATGCGCAGACCTTTCTGAAGACCGGCTATCACACCGGCTCGCGTGACCGCACGGGCAAGGGCGTGGGGGTGCCGACCGAGGATGTGCAGGGCCAGGCGCTGCAGAAGCAGCCCACCGCTGCCACGCCCGCGTTCTCGGGCTGGTACACCGTGGGGCTGGGCGCCGTGCTGGCGCTGCTGGTGGCCATCGGGGCCTGGCGGCAGGGCCGCACGCGGCTGGTTGGCCTTCGCGTGCAGGCAGGAGGGCAACCCGCATGAGTGCCATCGCCTCCATCGACCACGCCATGTACGGCGTGAGCCAGCTCTTTCTCGTGCCCGTGCTGGTGGCCATCAGCGCCGCTTTTGCCTATGCCTTCGTGGCGCTCGGTGGTTTCGTGCGCCAGGCCTGGCAGCGCCACCGGGGCCTGCCGGCCGGCTTCGAAATGCGTTTGTGGCGCGAGCGTGAGCCCGCCTTGTCGCTCAGCCACATCGAGGCCCTGGCCCTGCGCCGGCTGGAGCTGGTGCGGCTGGTCACCCGTGTGGCGCCGATGCTCGGCCTGGTGGCCACGATGATCCCGATGGGGCCGGCACTCAAGGCACTGGCCGATGGGCAGATGGCCGAGGTGTCGCGCAGCCTGATGGTGGCCTTCTCGGCCGTCATCCTGGCGTTGATCGCGGCGGCCATCACCTATGCGGTGGCCCAGGTGCGCCGGCGCTGGTATGCCGCCGACATGCTGAGCCTGGCCAGCGATGAGGAGCTCATGTCGTGAGCGAGACCAAGCCTGTGACCCCGCGTGCACGCCAGCGCCGCACTTCAGGCCTGCTCGAAGACCTGGAAGACGACGATCCCATCCTGTCGGTGGTCAACCTGATCGACGTTTTCCTGGTGCTGGTGGCCGCGCTGCTGCTGGTGGTCAGCCAGAACCCGTTGAATCCTTTCACCGACGACAAGCTGACGGTGATCCGCCGCGCCGGCCAGCCCGACATGGAAATCGTCATCAAGGACGGCCAGAAGATCGACCGCTACAAGGCCACGGACGGGCAGGGCGCCGGTGCCGGCGTCAAGGCCGGGATGCTGTACCGCATGCACGATGGCGGCATGGTGTATGTCCCGGAGTGACACAGTCCGGCACAGGGCTGACACCACTGCACGCGCGCCGCGCTGAGCGTATCCTCGCTCGCCATGTCCCTGTCTGCCCACCTGCTGATCCGCATGACCCTGGTTGGCCTGCTGTGCTGGTTCGGCGTGTCGGGCTTCGTGGTGTGGCGCCTGCAGCAAGAGGGGCTCAAGACCATCGAAGCCCAGGCCGACGCCCTGCAGCACCTGACCGAGCAGCAGCTGCGCCGGCAACTGGTGGCGCAGGACGCGGGCGGGCGCTTGCCCGATCTGGCGCGGGTGGTGGCCCTGTATGGCCGGCCGGTGTGCCTGCGCTATCAGGCCATCGACCAACCCGTGGTGCAGTGGGGTTGCGAGCCGCCGCCGCCCACCGAGGCCGTGCCCGGCTGGCTGGCCGCGTGGCTGGGCGAGCGCCTGCCGCTGAGCGTCACCCGGGGGATCCGGTTGTGGTCGCGCGAAGACGGCGTGCTGCGCATCGAGCCACAGCGCGCCGCGGTGATCGAGCAGCTCTGGAGCCGTCTGCAGGACCTCACCAGCCTGACGGCGGCCACCATCGTGGCGCTGGACCTGCTGGTGTGGCTGGTGTTGCGCCGGCTGTTGCAGCCCACGGCCGGCTTTGTGGCCGCGCTGGACCGCCTGGGCGCGGGCGAGCACACCCTGACGCTACCGCGGCAGGGCGCACGCGAGTTCCGCCGCCTGAGCGAGGGCATCCAGCGTCTGGCCGGCACCCTGGCGCAGCTGACGGCCATTCGTGCGGCGCTTACGACGCGGCTCATCGACACCCAGGAGGCCGAGCGCCGCGAGATCGCCCATGATCTGCACGACGAGATGGGGCAGTGCATTGCCGCGCTGCAGGCGGTGTCGTCCGGCATTCGCCAGAGCGCCGCAGCCGGCGAGCCCGCCACGATGGAAGACACCGAGATCCTGGACGCGACCGTGAACGAGCTGGCCGCGGGCGTGCGCAGCCTGCTGGGCCGCTTGCGCCCGCCCCTGCTGGACGAGCAGGGGTTGCAGTGGGCTTTGCAGGAACTGGTGAGCGCCTGGAACCTGCGCCAGCGCGCGGCGCGCCAGCCCACGCTGCGGGCCGAGCTGACCCTGCCGGCGCGTTGGCCTGCCGAGCTGGACGAGGCCACCAGCCTGGGGCTGTACCGCGCCTGCCAGGAGGCGCTCACCAATGCGGCACGCTATGCCGATGCGCGCGAGCCGGTTCACCTGTCCGTGGCCATGACGCATGGCCGCCTGTGCCTCACGGCGCGCAACGCCTGTCTGCCCACGGCGTCCGTGTCCCGCGCCGGCGGCACCGGCCTGGGCCTCAGCATGATGGCCGAGCGCGTGCGCGCACGGGGCGGCGACCTGCACACGGCACGCCAGCCCGCTGGGGCCGGTGAAGCCTTTGTTCTGACCCTGCAATGGCCCTTGCGCCCCGTGCCTGCCCATGTCTGATGCCATGTCGACCCCGGTCATCCGCCTGCTGCTGGTCGACGACCATGCCATCGTCCGCGCAGGCTATCGCCACCTGCTGCGCCGCCAGGCCCACCTTGATCTGATCGACGATGCAGGCAGCGCCGAAGAGGCCTACCTGCTGTACCGCCAGAACCGCCCGGATGTGGTGGTGACCGACATGGCCTTGCCGGGCCAGAGCGGGCTGGAGCTGACGCGCCGGCTGCTGGCGATCGATCCACAGGCTCGCGTGCTGATCTTCACCATGCACGGCTCACCGGACTTTGCGCAGGTGGCCTTGCGCGCGGGGGCGCGGGGCTACGTCACCAAGTCCAGCCCGGCCGAGACGCTGCTCAATGCCATTGCCGACGTGGCCCAGGGCCGCCGTGCCCTCAGCCCTGATGTGGCCCAGGCCCTGGCGTTGGCCCGGGTGGAGGGGGACACCGGGCTGGACGCCCTGACCCCGCGCGAGTTCGAGGTCCTGCGCATGCTGCTGCGCCCCATGCCCGTGTCCGACATCGCGGCCACCCTGCACCTGAGCGAGAAGACCGTCTGCAACCTGCACTACCAGATCAAGCGCAAGCTGGGCGTCACCAACGACATCGAGCTGACCCGCCGCATGCTGCCCCTGCTGGAACAGGCCGATGCCAGCCTGGAGGCCTCCACCGCCCCGTTGCACGACAACGGGGTCTGACGAGGCGGGCGCTCAAGCGGCGCGCCGCCAGCCTCCCCAAGGCCGCCACATCGCAGGTCGCCAGGCCAGCCCCATGGTCACCACCACCGCGGCCACGCTGAGCCACATCACCCACACCAGCACCGCCATCGAGGGGTGATCCAACAGCAGGCAGACTCCCAACGCACCGGCCAGTGCGGCTGCGCCCAGTGCCCTCAGCCCGCGTTGCACAACCGGCGTGGGCTCGGTGCGGGTCGCCCACACCTGTTGCCAGTGCTCCGGCATGGCCAGGGCCAGCCACACCATGCCGGCGTGGGCCAGCAGCGGGGCGATCAGCCATTGCATCCACTCAGGCATGGGCCACCTCCTTCGGTGTGTGACGCGCCTGGGCCGTGCCCGGTACGGGGCGCGGTTCGCGGCCAAGCCGGCGGCGCACCGCCAGCGCCAGGGCCGCGGTGGCCAGCAGGCTCAGGTCGACCCCGGCCACCGGCCACTGGGCGGCGGGCACCGTCACCCACAAATGGGCCCCGGTGCTCCAGCCGTTGGCCAGCACCGCAGCCACCGCCACTCCCGCCAGGGCCAGGCATTGCTCGCGCCATGCCGGTGAGCGCAACCCGCGCGCCACCGGGGCATTGCGCCAGGCGGCATGCACCAGGCTCAGCAGCCAGATGCCCCAGAACGCCCGCATCTGCCAGTCGGCCGCACCGCTCAGGTCGGCGGGCAGCAGGCGGTTCACCAGCAGCATGCCGGTGGTGGCCAGCAGCATGCCCGTCACGGTGGTCACGGCCAGCGCGTCGACCACACGCGCACCGGCCGATCCCTGGCGGGCGTGCTGTTGCTTGCGCTTTTCCACGAAGAAGACGAAGCCGGTACCGATGCACACGCAGCCGATCAGGCCTCCGGCCACGTACAGCCAGCGCAGCAGCCAGTGTTCGAAGTGCTGCAGGTGCAGCCCGGAGAGGAACTGGTGCACGGCCGAGGCGGGCGCACGCGGCGGGTCTTCGTACAGCACGCGTCCGGTGCTGGCCTGGAAGTGGATGCCCTCGCCGACCAGGGCGACGCGGTCGCTGCCGGCGCGGTAGATGCTGACGTAGCCGTTGGCATCGCCGATGTGATGCAGCTTCAGAAAGCCCACCTGGCCGGGCATGTCGCGTTCGGCCCAGCGGCGGCGGGCTTCCGCCACCATGGCATCGACCGAGGCCAAGGGTGCGGCCACCCCCGCGCGCTCGTGCGGCAGCCCCGTCCGGGCCGCTTCCAGCACCGCGTGCCGATCATGCAGCGGCTTGAGCACCGTGTGCCCCAGCGGCATGTAGATCGACGCGGCAAAGATCACCAGCCCGGTGAAGGCGAAGAAGAAGTGGAAGGGCAGGGCCAGCACGCCGGTCAGGTTGTGCAGGTCGAGTGTGCTGCGCTGCAGGTGCTTGCGCGGCCGGAAGGTGAAGAACTCGCGGAACAGCCTTCTGTGGATCACGACGCCGCTGACGAGCGCAGCCAGCATGATGAAGGCCGCCAGCCCGACCACGAAGTAGCCGATGTTCTTCCAGTTCAGGTGCAGGCTGTAGTGCAGCGGGTAGAAGAAAGCACTGCCCACCTTCAGCTGGTCGTCCTTCAGCAGCTGGCCGGTGCGCGGGTCCACCGTCACGCGGTTGTGGATGTGGTTGTGTGCGGCCGGGTCCTTGGGCAAGGGCACGGCGAAATCGGCGCCCACCAGCAGCACCGGGTCCCGGTGGGTGGTGTAGGCCCAGAACTCGTCGATGGGCAGGGCTTCGCGCGGCGTCATCGGGCCCTTGGCCGGATCATGCAGCAACGGCATCTTCGCGGCGTACTCGATCGGCGACGGCTCCATCCGGTCCATCAGCGGCCGCAGCATCTGGTCGAACGACGGCATGGGCTGCGGCGCGAAGCGCGTCTGCGGAATGGCCCAGCGGTCGATCTCGCGGTCGAACACCGAGAGCGATCCGAAGAAGAACACCACCATCAGCACGAAGCCCAGGACGAGCCCCAGCCAGGTGTGCATCCAGGCCATGGCCTGGCGGAAAGTCCAGTTCATCGGGGTCTCCTTCAGCGCATCAGCAGGTGTTGCCACCACAGGGCGGCGGCCATCGACACGGCGGCGCCTCCGCCGACGGTCAGCCAAACCTGGCTCAGTCGGGGGGCGGCGAAGGCCCACATGAACACGCCCAGGTAGACCAGGAAGGCCACGACGAGCACGCCGTGCTCCGCCTCGTGGAAGGCCACGCCGCCGGCCACCAAGGCCACGACCGCCAGCGCGGACAGGCCCCAGGTGAGCGCATATGCGCCCAGGATGCTGAGGACGATGCGGTGGACCCAGGGCCAGCGCGAGGGTCGGGATGAGCGTGTGGCAGACATGAGACGAGGCGGGCGGCAAGGTGGGGGAATAGGCCGCTTGTCCATCCGGACATGAAGCGGCGCCAGGAGAGGCTGATTATAAAATGCGAATCAATCTCATTAGCGTTACAAAAGAAAACCACCATGTCGTTCTGTCGTCCATCTCCGCTGTGCCTGGCCGTGTTGCTGGCCTGTCTTCCCGCCGTGCAGGCTGCCGAGGGCGCCGCCGCTTCGCCCGAAAGCGAAAGCACACTCCCGGAAGTCCGGGTGAAAGCCAGCAAGGCCCCCCAGGCGGATCGCCTCATCACGCAGACCCGGGCGGCCAATGTCGGCAAGAGTCCGGTCAGCGTCCACGAGACCCCGTTCTCGATGGAGGTGATCGATGTGGCGCAGATCCGGGAGACGGGCGCGCGCAGCGTCGAAGACGCGCTGCTGTACAGCGCCGGCGTGCAGGGCGGCCGCTACGGCTTCGACACCCGGGGCGACTGGGCGGCCATCCGCGGTCTGTCGCCGGCGGCCTACATCGACGGGCTGCGCAGCGTCTACGGCTTCTACAACAACGTCCGGCCTGACATCTACATGCTCGACCGCGTCGAGGTGCTCAAGGGCCCGTCGTCGGTGCTGTATGGCCAGGCCGAGCTGGGCGGCATCCTCAATGTGGTGAGCAAGCGCCCGCAGGCCACACCCCGGCGCGAGATCGAGGTGCAACTGGGTAGCCACAACCGCAAGCAGGTGGCCGCCGACCTGACCGGCCCGCTGTCGGCCGATGGCGAGTGGCTGTATCGCCTGGTGGCCCTCAAGCGCGACAGCGACACCCAGGTCCAGCACGTGGCCGACGACGCCCTGGTGCTGATGCCGTCCGTGACGTGGCAACCCCGCGCGGGCACCAGCGTGACGGCCTTGTTCGCACACCAGCAGTACAAGGGCCAGGTGTCCTCGCAGTTCCTGCCCTCCAAGGGCACGATCAACCCGGCGCCGCTGGGGAAGCTGTCGAGCAGCACGTTTGTGGGTGAGCCGGGCTGGGACCGCTACGACACGCGCAAGAACGAGCTCACGCTGCTGGTCGACCAGCAGCTGGCCGACAGCTGGCGTGTGGCCGCCGCGCTGCGCAAGACGCACTCGGCCTCGGTCACCCGCGAACACTGGGCCACGGTGGGCGCCGTGCCGACGGATGCCGGCGTCATCGGCCGCAACATCTACACCGCCGACCGCAAGACCGAGGTCACCTCAGGCGATGTGCGACTGCAAGGCCAAGTGAACCTGGGACCGACACGTCACCAGCTGGCCGTGGGCCTGGACCACCAGCATGCCTTCTGGGAAGAGTACAACTACGCGTACGGAAGCGGCACCAGCATCAATCTCTACAACCCCGTCTACGGCAGCGTGAACACGGCGGCGCTGACCTGGCTCGATCGGCCCGACAGCAAGCTGATCCAGACGGGTCTGTATGCGACCGACCACGTGACCTGGGGCCCCTGGGTGGCCTCGGCGGCCTGGCGCCGCGACCATGCGCGCACCGTCGCGGTGGCGGTCAGCGGTGCGGAAACCACCGTGCACAACGAAGCGACGACGGGGCGGCTGGGCCTGATGTACAAGCTGTCGAACGGGGTGTCGCCTTACGTGAGCTATTCCGAAGCCTTTGTGCCCAACGCGGGCACCGACGGCACCCCGAGCGGGGGTTACCTCAAACCCACCGAAGGCGAGCAGAAAGAGGCGGGCCTGAAGTACCTGTCCGATTCCGGACAGACGTCGGTCAACCTGGCGTGGTTCGACATCAAGGAGCGCAACCGCGTGGCCACCGGCAGCATGCCGGGCGGGCTGGAGCAGGTGGGCGCACACACCAAGGGGTGGGAGGCCGAGGTGCGGCACCGCATGGGCGCGCTGGAGCTGTCAGCGAACTACACCGACATGGACGCGGTCAACGCCCAGACAGGCCTGCGCCTGGGCTCGGTCGCCGAGCGCCTGGCGTCGACCTGGGCGCAGTACCGCTTCCAGGGCGGCTGGCGGGCCGGTGCGGGCGTGCGGCACACCGGCTCGGTCACCGGCGCGAACGGCCAGCCGGTGCTGCCCACCGTCACGCTGGTCGATGCCATGGTCGGCTACACGACCGGCCCCTGGGACTTCCGCTTCGACGTCAAGAACCTGGCCGACAAGACCTATCTGGCCTGGTGCCGTGGCCTGAACCAGGACTGCGGCTATGGCGCGCGTTTGAACGCGAACCTGACGGCTCGTTACACCTTCTGATGTCGAGCACAGCAGCGTGTCCGGCTATCCTCATCGGATGCCTGACACGCCTGTTTCCTTTGCCTCGCGCCTGCCCGACGTGGGCACCACGATCTTCACCGTGATGTCCGCTCTGGCGCAGCAGCACGGCGCGATCAACCTGTCTCAGGGCTTCCCGGATTTCGACGCCCCGGCCGATCTGCTGGCCTTGCTCGACCAGGCCGCGCGCGCGGGGCACAACCAGTACGCGCCCATGGCCGGGCTGCCGGTGCTGCGCGAAGCCATCGCCGAGAAGGTGCAGGGCCTGTATGGCGCGGCCTTCGACCCCGACACCGAAATCACCGTGACGGCGGGTGCCACACAGGCCCTGTTCACCGCGATCGCGGCGCTCGTGCATCCGGGTGACGAGGTGATCGTGTTCGCCCCGGTGTACGACAGCTATGGGCCCAGCGTCGTGCTGCAGGGGGGCAAGGTGGTGTACGCGACCCTGCAGCAGCCCGACTGGCGGCCCGATTGGGACGAGGTTGCCCGGCTCATCACGCCGCGCACGCGGATGATCATCCTCAACACCCCGCACAACCCGACGGGCAGCGTCTGGACGGCCGAGGACATGGCGCGGCTCGAAGCCCTGGTGGCTGGCACCGACATCGTCCTCCTCAGCGACGAGGTCTACGAGCACATGGTCTTCGACCAGGCGCGCCACGAAAGCGTGCTGCGCCATCCGCGCCTGGCCGAGCGCAGTCTGGTGGTGTCGAGTTTCGGCAAGACCTATCACATCACCGGATGGAAGGTGGCCTATTGCCTCGCCCCGCGTGCGCTGATGGCCGAGTTCCGCAAGGCGCATCAGTTCATCACCTTCACCGTGCACACGCCCAGCCAGGTCGCGCTGGCCGAGTTCATGAAGCGCCCGGGCTGGTACGAGCAGCTCAAGGCCCTGTACCAGGGCAAACGCGACATCTTTCGGCAGGCTCTGGCCGGCTCACGTTTTGAGCTGCTGCCTTGCCAGGGCACCTACTTCCAGTGCGTGCGTTACAGCGCCATCAGCGACCAGGGCGACCGCGCCTTTGTCGAGCGCCTGACAACCGAGCACGGTGTGGCCGCCATCCCGGTGTCGGCCTTCTACCCGGACGGGCGCGACGATGGCGTGATCCGGTTCTGCTTTGCCAAGTCAGCGGCCACACTGGAAAAGGCGCTCGAACGCCTGATCCGCCTGTGACGCCCTTCAGGCCGGGCCCTTGATGCGCGGCAGCACCTGGCGAAACGCCGGATGCCCGGCATGCGTCAGCCACTCGAACATCACCATCTCGCTGCCGACGATGGTGGCCCCGGCGGCCTGCAGCCGCTGCAGCGCCAGCGCCTTGTTCGCCTCGTCCCGCGAGGCCACCCCGTCGGCCACCACGAACACGGCATAGCCGGCCGCCAGCAGCCCCAGCGCCGACTGCATCACGCAGACATGCGCCTCGGCGCCCACCACCACCACCTGCCGCCGCCCCAGGGCATACAGCGTGTCGGCAAAGCCGGGCTCGTTGGTGCAGCTGAAGTGCGTCTTGTGCACGAAGGTGGCGCCGGCGGCCTCGGCGGCCGTTCGCACCGCAGGCAGCGAGCCGCCGAGCTTGTCCACGCAGTGCTCCGAGACCAGCACGGGCACGGTCAGGTCCGCAGCCGTGTCGATCAGGGCGATGGCCTGGCGGGCCACGGCCTCCGCGCCGGACAGCACCGGCATCAGTCGGGTCTGCAGGTCCACGACCAGCAGGATGGTGTTGGCGTCCTGAATCAGCATGGTCCATCGAAGGGCGGTTGGTCAGCCTCCAGCGTAACCCGATCGGCACCCTTGTGGGGTGGCGTTCGCCGGATGGCCCGACCCGCGGCCAGGGCCGTTCCCACGGCGCGCGTGCAGGCAGGCGTGGCAAGGTGCGCCACATCGCGCACAATCGAGGTTTCGCCATGTCGGCGCTGCCACCTGTTCCATGTCTTCGACTCCCCTGCCTCCTTCGGACCTTCCCGCTGACCAGCCCGCCGCACCCGAGGTGCCGGCGGCGCCCGCCGTGTCGGCCGAAGCCGGCCCGGCCACGCCCGATGCGCCAGCCCCTGCCGCCGAGCCATCCGGCATGAGCCCGGCCGATTGCGCAGCCGAGCTGAAGCAGCGTTTCCCGGCGCTGTTTGGTGGCGAGCCCAAGCCGCTGAAGCTGC
This sequence comes from Aquabacterium olei, assembly GCA_029279925.1. GTDB lineage: Bacteria > Pseudomonadota > Gammaproteobacteria > Burkholderiales > Burkholderiaceae_C > Aquabacterium > Aquabacterium olei_A. Next base: position 474 of record JAJUHM010000045.1, on the reverse strand, counting down.
GCATCCAGACCGACATCCAGGAGCGCGCGCCCGGCGTGTTCACCAAGACCGCGCTGTCGGGCTTCTTCCGCCGCTACACGCATGCCACGGCCTACCTGATCGCCGTGACCAAGGCGCAGTCGCGCTTCGACCTCGACGGCAACCCCGCTGGCGAGCTGTCGGAAGAACACCGTCAGATCGCGGAAACCGAGCTCGCCCGCCGCCGCGCCATCGTCAAGGAGCGCCGCGAGGCCGAGGCCCAGGCGCGCCGTGAACGCGCCCAGTTGCTGGCCGATGTCGAAGCGGGCAAGGTGACGACCGAGGCCTATTGCGCCGAGAAGGGCATGACGGCCGAGGCCTTCGAGGCGCTGCTGTCCCAGGCCCGCAAGGAAGCTGCCGAGCCCAAGCCGGAGCCGCGCGCCCGCGGCCCGCGCCCGGGTCAGGGCCCCCGTCGTGATCGCGGCGACCGTGCCGACCGAGGCGGCGCTCGCCTCG
>JAJUHM010000044.1 GCA_029279925.1 Aquabacterium olei | reverse complement strand
GGCCAGACTGAGCCCGGCGCCCATCATCGCGAGCCCGGCAGGCAGCATGCCGGCCGAGCCCGACCACGTCGCCAGCGCAGCATGCAGGCCCAGAACCGCTGCGAGCGCCCACGTTGCCCGGCCCGGGCGGACGCCGGCCGGCAGGGGCGCCGCCGACAGCGCGGCGAGGAACAGCCCCCATCCCAGCACGGCCAGGGCCTGGTTGTAGAACGTCACCGAGGGCGGATCGTGGGCGGCGATGAGAGTGGGCGCCACCACGGCCAGCAGGGCCAGAGACCACCAACGGGTCGCCGGGCCGGCCGCGGGCCACGGTCGGTCAAGGGCTTCAGAACGCATGGCCACTATTGTCAGGCCTCGGGGCGGCTCGCCTGGCATCCGCGGCAGCACCCTGCCAGTCAGGGAAACCCCCGATTCTTGCGCTGCCGCAAGGGTTTGCGGCCTTTCCGCACGCGCCGTCGTGCACCCCATACAAACACTGATGTCATGCCCTTGTCACATGCGGCGGACGGGCGCACACTGGTCTTCCGGTTGGAGCAAAAGCCGACGACCGGATGTTCTCAACCTTTCTGCTCTCGGAAGGAGGCAGTATGAATTTGACGATCAGTGGCCATCATCTTGAAGTGACTCCCGCCCTGCGTGAGTACGTGCTGACGAAGCTGGACCGAGTGACCCGTCATTTCGACCAGGTCGTGGACGTGACCGTCCTGCTCAGTGTTGAAAAGCAAAAGGAAAAGGATCGCCGCCAGAAGGCTGAAGTCAACCTGCACGTGAAGGGCAAGGACATCTTTGTTGAAACCGCGCATGAGGATCTGTACGCCGCCATTGATCAGCTGATGGACAAGCTGGACCGCCAGGTCTGCCGTCACAAGGACAAGGTGCAAGATCACCACCACGCCTCGCCCAAGCGCGACGGCATGTGGGACAACGCCCAGTGAAGACCGGCATGGCGCGCCCCGCGTGGACGCGCCAGTCGAGCGACGACGGCCCTGCGGGGCCGTTTTTCATGTGCGCCACAAACACGGGTGCCCTGTTCTGTGATTTTTTGCTTGCTGCAGTGCAGCAGCAGATGCAGAATCCCGCACATCGATGGAATTTGACGGTACCGTGTCGGTCTGCCAATTCCCTATAATCCGCCCCTCATCCGTCTCCGGAAGCGGAGCCAAGGCCCCCCGGTCGTCGCCCCCCGCCAGCATCAAGATGAACCGTCTCGCAGCCATCCTTACCCCCGGCCAGGTGCTGGTGGACGTCGACGCCAGCAGCAAGAAGCGCGTCTTCGAACAAGCCGGACTGCTGTTCGAGAACCAGAACGCGATTGCGCGGGCCACCGTCACGGACAACCTGTTCGCGCGCGAGCGCCTGGGTTCGACGGGCCTGGGCCATGGCGTGGCCATCCCGCACGGCCGCATCAAGGGTTTGAAGAACCCGCTGGCCGCCGTCATCCGCCTGAGCCAGCCCATTCCCTTCGATGCGCCGGACGACGAACCCGTCAACCTGCTGATCTTCCTGCTCGTGCCCGAGGCCGCCACCCAGCGCCACCTCGAGATCCTCTCCGAGATTGCCGAGCTGCTCTCCGACCGCGAACTGCGCGAGCGCCTCAAGACCGAGACCAGCGCGGCCGAGGTCCATGGCCTGATCGAGCGTTGGCAGCCCCTGAAGTCCGTGGCCTGACTGGCGCGCATTCATCGGGCATCATGGCGTGACACAGAACTGAAGGCATTTGCGATCCTGTGAGCGTCAAAGACATTGCCGTCATCAGCGCGGAGATCCTGTTCGAGGCCAACCGCACCGCCCTGCGCTGGGAGTGGATCGCGGGCCACGCGCACCCTGAGCGCCGCTTCGACGAAGAGGCGGTGCACGCCGCGCAGTCTGCCGCCGATCTGGTGGGCTATCTGAATTACATCCACCCCTACCGGGTGCAGATCGTGGGCCGCCGCGAAACGGCCTACTTCACCAATTCCAGCCCGGAAGACCAGGAACGCCGCATCCAGCGCATCGTGACGCTCGAGCCGCCGGTGGTCGTCGTGGCCGACGGGGAAACGCCGTCGGACAAGCTGGTGGCCATGTGCGGCCGCGCCGGCATCCCGCTGTTCGTCACCCGCGAGCCGGCCGGCCACGTGATCGACGTGCTGCGCAACTACCTGACGCAGCACTTTGCCGAGCGCATCACGCGTCATGGCGTCTTCATGGACATCCTGGGCCTGGGCGTGCTGCTCACCGGCGAATCGGGCCTGGGCAAGAGTGAACTGGGGCTGGAGCTGATTTCACGCGGCCACGGTCTGGTGGCCGACGATGCGGTCGACCTCTACCGCGTCTCGCGCACGGCAGTCGAGGGGCGCTGTCCCGAGCTGCTGCAGAACCTGCTGGAAGTGCGCGGCATCGGCCTGCTCGACATCAAGGCCATCTTTGGTGAGACGGCCGTGCGTCGCAAGATGCGGCTCAAGCTCATCGTGCACCTGGTCCGCAAGGAAACCATGGAGCGCGAGTTCGAGCGTCTGCCTTACGAGCCCCTTTACGAAGAGGTCATGGGCGTCGCCATCCGCAAGGCCGTGATCGCCGTGGACGCCGGCCGCAACCTGGCCGTGCTGGTCGAGGCCGCGGTGCGCAACACCGTGCTGCAGTTGCGTGGCATCGACACCTACAAGGAATTCATCGAGCGCCACCAGCGCGCGATGGAGCGGGGCGGCAGCTTCTGATTGCTGCCGCCGGAGCGGGCGGCCTCAGCGCGCGCCGCTGCCCTTGCCCGTGCAGTCGGGGCGGTTGCACTCGATGTACAGCGACAGCGCGTGATCGTGGAGCTTGTAGCCCCGTTCCGCCGCGATTTCCTGCTGGCGCCGTTCGATTTCGGGATCGAAGAATTCCTCCACCCGCCCGCAGTTCACGCACACCAGATGGTCGTGGTGCTTGCCTTCGTTCAGTTCGAACACGGCCTTGCCGGCCTCGAAGTGGTTGCGGGACAGGATGCCGGCCTGCTCGAACTGCATGAGCACGCGGTACACGGTGGCCAGACCGATGTCTGAGCCGTCGGCGAGCAGGACCTTGTAGACGTCCTCGGCCGTCATGTGGCGGTGTGCGGTCTGCTGGAAAACCTCCAGGATCTTGATGCGGGGCAGCGTGGCCTTCAGCCCGTTGCTCTTGAGTTCTTCGGCGTGGTTCATGGTGGTCTCCTGGGCGCAGGCAGGTGGTCTCCACCCCCGCTAGAATCCCAATGATATCGACTTGCCATCCACCCGTGCCGGCGTGAGGCCTTGTCGAGCCACCCTGACTGTGACGACCGCACCCATGACGCTGCCCCTTTCCCGTCGCGCCCTGCTGGCCCTGGTGCCGCTGGCGCTGCTTTCGGCCTGCTCGAGCACCGTCTCCGTCAGCAAGCCCGAAACCCTGTTCGGCCTGCTCGAGCCCTACCGCATCGACATCGTGCAGGGCAATGTGGTGACGCAGGAAATCATCGCGCAGGTCCAGCCCGGGCTGGGACGCATGCAAGTCCGCGAGATCCTGGGTACCCCGCTGCTGACCGACCCCTTCCATGCCGATCGCTGGGATTACGTCTTCACCATCCGTCGCCAGGGCGTGCCGGACCAGCGCCGGGCCGTGACGGTGTTCTTCAAGAACGACGTGGTCGACCACTTCGAGACCGAGCCGCTGCCGTCCGAGCGTGATTTCGTGGCGTCGATCGACAAGCCCGTGACCCGCAAGGCAGCCCCCAACCTGAGCCCCAAACAGGTCGAGGCGCTGCCGGTCCCTCCGAAAGCCGAGACCGCGCCGCGCAAGCAGCCGCAGGGCGCAGTGCGCGATTACCCGCCGCTCGAGAGCGGCCGTCCCTGAAGCCGGGTCGTGGCCTCCGGCCTGTCCTGAGCGTCTTTCTTCCTGTTGACCGTGGCACCCCCCGTCGGGAGTGCCCCCTGACTGACCCCCTATCCGCATGAGCACCACCGCCATCCACCCGATCGCCATTGCCGGAGCCTCCGGCCGCATGGGCCGCATGCTCGTCGAGGCTGTTCAGGCCGCTCCGGATGCCCGCCTGGCCGGCGCGCTCGACGTCGCGGCCAGCCCCGCGGTTGGCGCCGATGCCACCGCCTTCCTCGGACAGACCAGCGGCGTGGCCATCACCGCCGACCTGCAGCAGGGCCTCAAGGACGCCGGCTTCCTGATCGACTTCACCCGCCCCGAGGGCACGATGGCCCACCTGCGCGTATGCCGTGAGCTGGGCGTCAAGATGGTGATCGGCACCACCGGCTTCACCGACGAGCAGAAGGCCGAGATCGAAGACGCCGCCCGAGACATCGCCATCGTGATGGCCCCGAACATGGCCGTGGGCGTCAACGTCGTCTTCAAGCTGCTGGCCCAGGCGGCCAAGGCGCTGAAGGAGGGTTACGACATCGAGATCATCGAGGCCCATCACCGTCACAAGGTCGACGCCCCCAGCGGCACCGCCCTGAAGATGGGTGAGGTGGTGGCCGAGGCCGTGGGCCGTGACCTGAAGGAATGCGCCGTGTATGGTCGCGAAGGCGTCACCGGCGAGCGCGACCCGAGCACCATCGGCTTTGCCACCATCCGCGGTGGTGACGTCGTGGGCGACCACACCGTGCTGTTTGCCGGCATCGGCGAGCGCATCGAGATCACCCACAAGTCCTCCAGCCGGGCCACCTATGCCCAGGGCAGCCTGCGGGCCGTGCGCTTTCTGGCGCACCAGCCGCATGGCCTGTTCGGCATGGACGACGTGCTCGGCCTCAAGTGATGGCGGGCCGGGCGACCGAGCGAGGGCAGGGCACATGAACGGCTGGACCCACTTCTGGGAGCAAGGCGATGCCGTCGGCAAGGGCGTGGCCATCATGCTCTTGCTGATGTCGATCAGCGCCTGGGTCGTGATCTTCTGGAAGGGGTGGCTGTTGAGCCGCGCGCGCCGCGATCTGGCCGAAGGCGCGCGGGTGTTCTGGAAGGCGCCCGATCTGCAGCAGGCCCGGACGGCCTTGCGTGCGGTCGACCGCGAGGCGGTGCTGCTGCCTCTGGTCGAGTCGGTCAGCGAACCGGTGGATGGCGGCACGCTCGAAGGTCGGGCCGACCGCAGCGCCCAGTTGACCCGACGCCTGCGCGACAGCCTGCATGCCGTGCTGGCGCGCCTGCAGGCTGGGCAGGTGCTTCTCGCCTCGGTGGGCGCCGTTGCGCCGTTCGTGGGGCTGTTCGGCACCGTCTGGGGGATCTACCACGCGATGGTGGCCATCAGCAGCGAGGGCTCGGTGAGCATCGACAAGGTGGCTGGCCCCGTGGGCGAAGCCCTCATCATGACCGCGGCCGGCCTGGCTGTGGCCATCCCGGCGGTGCTGGCCTACAACCTGTTCGGCAAGTACGTGTCGGCCTGTGAGGCCGACCTCGAAGGCTTTGCGCACGACCTGCGCGAGGCCTTGCTGGCTGGCGAGGCGCGCACCCCGGATCGGGGTTGAGCCGACACGGAGCGCACGCCATGGCATTCGGCCGACTCGAGCGCCCGCAAGGCAGCCAGCCCATGAGCGACATCAACATGACGCCGTTGATCGACGTGATGCTGGTGCTGCTGATCATCTTCATGCTGACGGCGCCGCTGATGACCTCCCGGCTCAAGCTGGACCTGCCCAAGGCCCCCGCGCCCAGCACCGAGCCGGCGCCCCTGACCTTCACGGTGGCGCTGACGGCCGACGGCCTGCTGCACCTGGATGAGGCGGTGGTGTCGAAAGAGGCCTTGCGCCAGCAGGCGCAGGCCCAGGCCGAGCAGAAGCCGGACACCGAGGTGCAATTGCGCGCCGACAAGGTCGTGCCCTACGGGCAGGTGGCCGAGCTGATCGGCCTGCTGCAGCAGGCGGGGCTGAACCGCATCGCGTTCGTGACCGAGGCTGCCGAGCCGCAGGACGGCACATCTGCAACGCCCTGAGCGGGCCGCGCCGGCGGTGCGGGTGGTGCGTGCACAATGGGACGCATCGCGACAGTGGTCCCTCACCCGGTTTTCCTCATGGCCGCCCCCAAGTTTCCCACCCAGCGCTTCGACAACGCCGACGCCGCCCTGCGCCACGTCACCCAGCTCTACGACTCGCAGATCCAGTACCTGCGCGATTCGCTGCAGCGCTTCGTGGCCGGCGACACGATCCGGCACCACATCCGCGCCAAGTACCCCTTCGTGCGCGTGCACACCGACACAGTCGCCCGCGCCGACTCGCGCCTGTCCTACGGCTTCGTGGCCGGACCGGGCACGTACGAAACCACGGTGACCCGCCCCGATCTGTTCGCCAACTACTACCGCGAGCAGTTCCAGCTGTTGCTGGACAACCATGGCGTGCCCATCGAGGTGGGGCTGGGCGGCGACGCGATCCCGGTGCACTTCAGCCTGGACGAGCACCAGCACCTTGAAGGCAGCCTGAGCCCCGAACGCCGCCTGCTGCTGCGGGACCTGTTCGACCTGCCCGATCTGGCGTCGATGGACGACGGCATTGCCAATGGCACCTATGAAACGCGCGGCGGGGCGCGGCCGCTGTCGCTGTTCACGGCGCCGCGCGTCGACTACTCGCTGCATCGGCTGCGTCACTACACCGGCACCTCGCCGTCGCACTTCCAGAACTTCGTGCTGTTCACGAACTACCAGTTCTACATCGACGAATTCGTGCGCATGGGGCATGAGCTGATGCGGCGTGCCCCCGATCCCGCCAACCCGCGGGACGACGACGATTGCATCGCCTTCGTCGAGCCCGGCAACGTGGTGACGCGCCGGGTGGGGCAGGCGATCGAGCCGGGCGATGCGCTGGGGGCGGTGCCACCGCGCCTGCCGCAGATGCCCGCCTACCACCTGATCCGCAAGGACCGCAGCGGCGTGACCATGGTGAACATCGGGGTGGGGCCGGCCAATGCCAAGACCATCACCGACCACATTGCGGTGTTGCGCCCGCACGCATGGATCATGCTGGGCCACTGCGCGGGCCTGCGCAACTCACAGCAACTGGGCGATTACGTGCTGGCCCATGGCTATGTGCGCGAGGACCATGTGCTCGACGAGGACCTGCCGCTGTGGGTGCCCATTCCGCCGCTGGCCGAGATCCAGCTGGCGCTGGAGGGCGCTGTGGCGGACGTGACGCAGTTGCATGGCTACGAGCTCAAGCGCATCATGCGCACGGGCACGGTGGCCTCGACCGACAACCGCAACTGGGAGTTGTTGCCGCAGCGCGAGCCCGAGCGGCGTTTCAGCCAGAGCCGCGCCGTGGCGCTGGACATGGAGAGCGCAACCATCGCGGCCAACGGCTTCCGGTTCCGGGTGCCCTATGGCACCTTGCTGTGCGTGAGCGACAAGCCGCTGCACGGTGAACTGAAGCTGCCGGGCATGGCCAACCAGTTCTACCGGGAGCGCGTCGACCAGCACCTGCGCATCGGCTTGCGCGCCATCGAGCGCCTGCGCGGCGACCGGGCCGGGCAGCTGCACAGCCGCAAGCTGCGGAGCTTCGCCGAGGTGGCCTTCCAGTGAGGCCTCGCCCACCCGGGGAGGGTGGGCGGTTAACCTGAAAAGGTTAGGTTCAGGCGGCGTCGGCCAGCACCCGTGCGTCCTGCACCGGGGCGACCTCGCGGCGGATCTGATCGCCGGCGGCCTGCTCGGCCACACGCAGGTCATAGGCCGTCTGCAGGTCCATCCAGTACTGCGGCGTGGTCCCGAAGAAGCGGGCCAGGCGCAGCGCGGAGTCCGGGCTGATGCCACGACGCTCCCGAACGATGTCGTTCACGCGCGGCGCCGGCACGTGCAGACGGATGGCCAGACCACTGGCCGACAGCCCGTGCGGGGCCATGAACTTGGAGCGGAGGATGGCGCCTGGGTGCACAGCTTGGGAGGGAGTCATGGTCGTGATGGGATTTAGGGGATACTTCATTCATCGTATGTGGTTTACCCCAATCAGATTGTCAATCGCTCGACAATTAGATGCGTTGCATCTAACCATTACGGGGGATTGTCGTGAGATTGTCCCCAACGTTAGCCGTTTGGCGATGACCGTGATCGGACGTCCATGAGCCCCCGTTCCACGCCGCATCCCGCCACCTTGCTGCCCGCTTTGCGCACCCATGTGTGGTTCGCGAGCTGTCCGGCCTCGCTGCAGGAGGCGCTGGTGGAGCGGGCTCGCGTGGTCAACCTCCGGACAGGCGACCCGCTGTTCAAACGCGGTGATCCGAACGACGGCCTGTGCTGCGTGGTGGCCGGTGCGCTCAAGGTCGGCTCCACCAACCCGCGGGACGGCACCCTGCGTCTGACCCTGTACGTCGAGCCCTACCAGTGGTTCGGCGAGATCGCGCTGATCGACCGGCAGCCGCGCAGCCTGCATGCGGTGGCCGATGTGGACAGCACCGTGCTGCTGGTGCCGAGGCCACAGATCGAGGCCTGGCTGGACGAGCATCCGGCCTGCTGGCGCGACATTGCCCGGCTGGCCTGCGGCAAGGTGCGCCTGATGCTGACGGCCATGGAAGACAACGCCACCCTGCCGCTGAACCAGGTCTTGGCGCGTCGGTTGCTGTTCTTTGCGATCGGCTTTGGCCAGTCGACCCAGACGGAACCGCGCCGCCGTCTGCGCCTGCCGCAGGAGTACCTCGCCAGCATGCTGGGGGTGTCACGGCAGACGGTCAACAAGGCCCTGCGGGCGCTCGAGCGTGAGCAGGTGCTGGCCCTGCACTATGCCGAGATCGAGATCCTCGACTTGCCCGGGCTGGTGCAACGTGCGGGCCAGATCGACCCCGGCCTGCACCCACGGCCCTTGCCGGTGGCACCGCCTGCCGAACCGGCCGACTGACGAGGCGCTCAGCCTGCCTGGCGCACTCGGGGCCGGACGCAGCCCGCGGCCCGCAGCGCCTTGGCGCGCGCCGACTCGACGTCGACGTCGGTGGCCAGGGCGACGCCCAGGCGCCGCTTGACAAAGCTCTCGGGCTTGCCGAACAGGCGCAGATCGGTGCCGGGCTCGCTCAATGCCTGAGCCACCCCGTCGAACACCACGTCCTGCGCGTCCACGCCGCCGTAGATCACGGCCGATGCACCCGCCTGACGCAGGCTGGTGTCCACGGGCAGGCCGAGGATGGCGCGCGCGTGAAGTTCGAACTCGCTTTGCACCTGCGTGCTCAGCGTGACGAGGCCGGTGTCGTGCGGGCGGGGGCTGACCTCGCTGAACCACACCGTGTCACCCTTGACGAAGAGCTCGACCCCGAACAGGCCCTGGCCGTCAAGGTTGTCGGTCACGGCCTTGGCGATCTCGCGGGCGCGTTGCAGCGCCACGGGCGACATCGGCTGCGGCTGCCAGCTCTCGACGTAATCGCCGCTGACCTGCTTGTGGCCGATGGGCTCGCAGAAGTGGGTCAGGACCTCGCCGAGCTGGGCTCCGCGGCCTGCGGCGCGCACGGTGAGTTGCGTGATTTCGTAGTCGAAATCGATGAAGCCTTCGACGATGACCCGGCCATGGCTGACGCGGCCGCCGGCCATGGCGTGGTCCCACGCGGCCTGCACGTCGGCCGGGCCGTCGATCTTGCTCTGGCCCTTGCCGGACGAGCTCATCACCGGCTTCACGATGCAGGGGTAGCCGATGGGGGGCTCGCCATCCCGGCCGTCGATGGCGGCTTGCAGTGCTGCGAGTGAGTCGCAGAAGCGATAGGGGCTGGTGGGCAGGCCGAGGGTTTCGGCGGCCAGGCGGCGGATGCCCTCCCGGTCCATCGTGAGGCGGGCCGCGCGGGCGGTGGGAATCACGCGCACCACGCCCGCGGCTTCGAGCTCTTCCAGCACCGGGGTGGCGATGGCCTCGATCTCCGGCACGACCAGGTCGGGCCGCTCGGCTTCGATCAGGGCCCGGAGCTGGTCCGGGTCGCTCATGGTGATGGTGCGGCTGTGGTGGGCCACCTGCTGGCCCGGCGCGTGGTCGTAGCGGTCGACGGCAATGGTTTCGACACCCAGGCGTTGCAGCGCGATCAGCACCTCCTTGCCGAGTTCGCCCGAGCCGAGCAGCATCACGCGCACGGCAGAGGGAGACAAGGGGGAGCCGAGGGTCAGGGTCTGGACAGGCAGGTTCATGGCCGGTGGGGGTCAGATGAAGCGATGAAGGATTGTCGCCGTGAAGGGGCGTCGTCGTCCGCTCACACAGGCGGAGCCCCGCGCGCTCGCAGCGGCAAGGTCACGGTGAAACGGGTGCCGTGACCGGGCAGGCTGTCGACGTCGATGTGGCCCTGGAGACGCTGCACCAGCCGTTGCACCACGGCCAGACCCAGCCCCGAGCCGCCCACCCGCTCGCCGCGCGGGTCCTCCAGCCGGACGTGGGGTTCGAAGATCCGGTGCTGTTGCGCCGGGTCGATTCCGATGCCGGTGTCCGCCACCTCGATGCGCAGCCGGGTCGGGCGCGCGCCGGCCGGGTGCAGGGCGGCGTGCACCGTCACCTCGCCATCCGGGGTGTACTTGATCGCGTTGCTCAGCAGGTTGATCAGGATCTGGCGCACGCGCACCGGATCCAGCGTCTGGATGCCCAGCGGCGGCTCGCCGGGCGCGGCCTCGGCAAGGCGACAGTGCAGGGCGAGTCGCTTGTGCTCGGCCAATGGCGCCATCTGGTCGCAGACCTCCTGCACCAGTTGCGCCACGTCGGTGTCTTCCTCGTGCAGGCGCCAGTCCGGGTTCTCGAGCCGGGTGTACTCGGTGACGTCGCGCAGGTGGGCCTCCAGTTGGGTGGCCGCGCGCCGCAGCCGGTCGACCGCACGCCGCCCGGGGTCGTCATGCAGGCGCAGGGCCAGCAGGTCGATGGAGCCGAGCATGGATTGCAGGGGCGAGCGGATCTCGTGCGACAGCATGGCCAGGAAGCGCTCCTTGCCCTCATGGGCCTCGCGCTGGGCTTGCTGCAGGCGGCCGCGCAGCGCGGTGATGTACTGCAGGGCCAGGATGCAGCCCGGGTGCACGAGCAGCAGCACGGCCCAGACATGGCCGCTGAGCTGCTGGTACGCGCCACCGGCCTGGACGATGTCCCGATAGAGCGCGCCGTACAGGGCCAGCAGGGCCAGGTACAGCGCCCCACTGAGCCAGACCGCGCCGCGACGCAGCGCGATGAAGGCCCCCACATAGATCAGCGGCAGGAACTGTGCATTGGCGCTGACGACGTACAGCCCTTGCGCGGTGTCCCGCCGCGCGCCTTCGTACAGCGCGCCCAGGAAGTAGACCCCGGTGAAGGCCAGCGTGACGCCGACGACGGCATCCATATGGCGCGGGCGCCACCACAGCAGGGCCGCTGCCACCGCGTAGAGGCCCGACAGCGCCGGCCCGAAGCGTGCCTCCCAGCCGGTGTTGAGCCCGGCTGCGCCGTCCTGCAGCAGGATGAGGACACTGCCGACGGCCAGCATCAGACACAGTGGCGCGAGACGGCGCGCCGCCAGCGCCCGGGTGTCGGATTCAGGCATGACGCGCGGTCTCGTCGCTGCCGTGCCGCAGGCGATCCAGGTAACGCTGGATGGTGGCCATCAGCACGGTGGGGCGCACCGGCTTTTCGAAGAAGGCGACGTCCTGCGTCCGCAGCAGCGTGGCCAGCGCCGTTTCGGACGCCGCGCCCTCGCGCAACTGCCCCGTCAGCAGAACGATGGGCACCCGCGGCCGGTCGGCACGGATGCGCTCGACGAGGGCCTGGGACGTCTGCCCCCCCGCCAGGATGAGGTCGATCACGTAGGCGTCGTGCTGGGTGGCAGCGGGGGCCATCAGGTCGGCGGCCCGCGTGTAGGCCTGCGCGCGCCACCCGGCTTCACACAGCCAGTCGCGCAAGGCTTCGGCCGCGTCGGGGTCGTCGTCCACCACGGCCACGCGGGGGCGTTCGGGTTCGCGACAGGGCCGGACCGCCAGGTGGTCGACCGCATAGCGCGGCATGCCCGGAGCCAACGCGCCGAGCGCGGCTTCGGTGCCTGCGTGCCACTGGCCGTCGACATGCACGGCCACCAGCGGCGGCGGGGCGGCGGTGGGCAGGGCCGGGCCGAGTTGCACCTGGCACGGCAGCACCTCGCCGTCGATGTGAAGACGGGCCGGGTGCGTGGCTGGCATGCCGATCGGCGGCGCGCCCTCGGGTGGGGTGTCGCGCCCAGCCGATCCGCGGCCCGATTCGGTCTGGAACAGGTCGTCGAGCCGGGCGCCGACATGTTGGCACACGGCCCTCACCTCATCGAACAGCCAGACGGCCCCTTTCAGCTTGCGGCGAGCCTGGCTGACCGAGATCGCGCATATTTGCGCGACTTGCGTGGCCTGGTGTCGTGCGGGCACGCCATGCCGGGCCAACAGCGCCGCCAGCGCCGCTGCGGTTTCCGCATGCGGCGCGTCGTCCAGGGGGGCGTCGTCGCTGTCGAAGTAGGGCGCCATGGTCAGAGGGCTGGGGGTCAGAGGCGTGAGGTGATTATCCCGGCGCTTCGTTCTCTTGGGGGAGGTGGCGCCTCAAATCGTAACATTGCGTCAAATATGCGCGTTCGGTCAGATATGGCACATACAATTCCGCCAGTGCGCTGACATGAAAAGACACAACGAGGCGCCGCTCGGGGAGAATCTTGAAACACGCAACGCCTTCGGGTGTTGACAACCGGCCGGGGCCTGCTCCGCGAACGGTTGGCGCCGCAAGGCTTTGCACAAACCACCCTGCGGGGTGGTTTTTTTCTGGGCGATGATGTGGCCTTTCCCCCTGCCACCGCACCATGCCTGTCGAGCCTTCTGTCCCCCATGCCGTCCCGCGCCCGGATCGTTTCCTGCCGGCCGGCACGCAGGGCGAGGCCGGCCCCATCGGCTTGATGGCGGCTTTGCCGGAGGAGCTGGCTGCCGTGCTGGACATCATGCCGGACGAGGCGCAGGTGCAGCTGGGCGGGCGCACGTTCTGGGTGGGGCACCTGCATGGCCGCGCGGTCGTGGCCGTGCTGTCGGGCATCGGCAAGGTCGCCGCGGCCACCACCACCACGCTGCTCGCCAGTCATTTCGGTGTGAGCCAGATCGTGTTCGTCGGTGTGGCGGGCGGCCTGGGCGAGGGCGTGCGGGTGGGGGATGTGGTGCTGGCCGATGCCCTGCTGCAGCATGACATGGACGCGTCGCCGCTGTTTCCGCGGTTCGAGTTGCCGGGCACGGGGCTGAGCCGGTTGCCGGCCGATCCGGCCCGGGTGACGCTGGCGCGTGAGACGCTGGCCGCCGCGCTGGCCCCCGAAGTCCTGTCCATGGCGCAGCCGCACCCGTTGCGGGCCGAGGATCTGACGGCGCTGGGCCTGACCTGGCCCCGGCTGCACACCGGGCTGATTGTCAGTGGCGACCAGTTCGTGTGCACCGATCAGGCCAGTACGGCGCTGCGTACCGCGTTGCCCGATGCCCTGGCGGTCGAAATGGAGGGGGCCGCGGTGGCCCAGGTGTGCCGCGACCTGACCGTGCCCTGCCTCGTGATCCGCACGGTGTCCGATCGGGCGGACGACGCGGCCCACATCGACTTCCCCCGTTTCCTGCAGACCGTCGCCAGCCCGTATGCGGGCGCCATGCTGGCCCACCTCGTGCCGGCGCTCTGACACGCCCCACTTTGGCACGGGCTTTGCCCCCTGCTTGACCCGCGGCGCGCCGGACGTGGCGGGTGTCCCATTCCGATGCAGACCTGGTTCACTCCGGGACGTCTGCATCGCCCGGTCTCCGCGATAACCCTCGGCCTGGCGGGTGACGCTGTGTCAGCGTGCCCGTGGCCCGAGGCAAAGCGACAAAACATCGGAGACAAGAAGTGAAACAGAAGTCCGGCCCTGAGGCCGATGACCTGGCCGCCTCTCTGGGCCTGGTCGCCGGCGTGCGCCTGCCATGGCGCGTCAGTCAGCATGCGGTGGACAGCACCGCGCGCAGCGTGCACCTGTGGGTCACACAGGAACCCGAGCCCCCAGTGGAAGCCCGACGGGCATGGTTCGGCTTGCGGCGGGTGGTCATGGTGCCGCGACCGGCCCTGAAGGAGGGGCAGGTGTGGCGCCATCTGGATTGCATGGGCTATGCCTGTTTCATCCACACACTGGACCGGTTGTACGACGACGAGCGCAGCCTTGACTGGCTCGGTGCCGACCAGATGCCGTTCACGCACGCGTTGGGGCGCAAGGTCTACGCGCTGCTGGCCGAAGGGCTGGACATGGCGGTGGTCTGCGAGCTGATGCGCCTGCCCTTCGCCGAGGTCTGGAAGTTCCGTTATGCGCTGGACAACGGCCAGATGCCCTACGAGTACGCCACCGCGCGGCGCGTGCGCGGCCGGACGCCACCTGTCCCGGCGATGGGGGCGGACACGCCGTTGCCGGGGGCGTCCCCGGTGGGGTTGCCGGTGACGCGCGTGCCGGCGGACGAGGCCATCGTGGTGAACCGGGGCCTGCCGGCCTGGGACGATCCGGTGTGGGTCCGGCTGATTGGTGGCGAGTTGCCCATCGACATCCGCACCCTGGGCTTTCAGCTGCTGCTGGCCCGACTGCGCCAGCAGCTCAGCCAGCAACCGGGCGATGAGGTGTTGCAGGTCAAGCTGCGTGAACTGCACCGCTATGTGCAGCGCCACGAGCGCGTGCTGGGCGGCAATCCCAACCAGCGCCGGTTCAACATCGTGGCGCAGCCGGTGGAGTTCGGCGGCACCAACCTGCTCTCGGCGGACCGCGTCAAGCAGCCGCAGAAGGGCCTGTTCGGCGCGCTGGT
>JAJUHM010000043.1 GCA_029279925.1 Aquabacterium olei | reverse complement strand
CCGCTTCCGCATCGACACCACCGATCCGCAGACGATGCGCATCGACCAGTTCGACCAGCGCGTCATCATCAACTGGGACAGCTTCGACATCGGCCAGGGCTACACCGTGCGCTTCGTGCAGCCCACCGGCGGGGCCGCGCTCAACAACATCTGGGACAACCAGGCCAGCATCATTCTGGGCCGCATCCAGGCCAACGGCGAGGTGCTGCTGCAGAACCAGAACGGCATCCTGTTCGGGCCGACGGCACGGGTCGACACCCAGCGCTTCGTTGCCACGGCCCTGCGGCTGGCCGACGAAACCTTTCTCAAGGGGCTGCGGTCTGCACAGGGGGGCAGCACGCCGACATTCGGCGGAACCGACCAGGAGGACAAGGGCTTTGTCTCGGTGGAACGCGGTGCCGAGATCAAGGCCCTGGCCGGTGGCGACGTGATCCTGGTGGCCCCCCGTGTGCTCAATGAGGGGCGCATCGAGACGCCATCGGGCCAGACCGTCATGGCCGCCGGCCAGAAGGTCTATCTCTTCAGCTCGACCGATGCCGCGCAGCGCGGCCTGTGGGTGACGGTCGATGCCTTCGACCCCGCGCTGACGGCCACCCAGGCCGGCGTGAACACGGTGGAGCAGGCCCGTGCGGGCACCTATGCCGTGCGCGACGGCGAGACGGTGGTGGGAGACGCCACCGGTACGGCCGGGCT
The DNA here is from genome assembly GCA_029279925.1 of Aquabacterium olei. Lineage (GTDB taxonomy): Bacteria > Pseudomonadota > Gammaproteobacteria > Burkholderiales > Burkholderiaceae_C > Aquabacterium > Aquabacterium olei_A. The sequence goes on along the minus strand of JAJUHM010000043.1, from coordinate 13,967 downwards.
GGAACAGCGCATCAACGAGGTCGTGGCCGACAAGGGGCGCATCAACCTGGTGGGCATGGTCGTCCGCCAGAACGGCAAGCTCTCGGCCACCACCGCGGTGCGCGGCGAGAACGGCGCCATCATGCTGCACGCAGTCGCTTCCACGGCGTTGAATGCGGACACCGCCGTCCATGGGGCGCTGGGCACGCTGGAGATCGGCGCGGACAGCGTCACCCGCGTCACGCCCGCCGACAGCTCGGCCACCCAGAAAGATGCCGAGACCTTCTACCGATCCACCGTGGACCTGCTCGGCAAGGACATCCGCATCGGCCGCAACGCGCTGGTAGAGGCCGTTTCCGGCAACCTGTCCGTGATGGCGGCAGCGACCGCCCAGCATCCGCTCTTCACGGGTGAGGGCGTGGCCACGGGCGATGCCAGCCTGTTCATCGACCAGGGCGCCCGCCTGAGCGTGGCCGGGTTGCGCGATGTGGTGCTGCCCATGAGCCGCAACCAGCTGAGCCTGAACCTCTATCAGAATGAACTGGCCGACACCCCGGTGCAGCGCGGCGGCACCCTGTATCGCAACCAGGTCTACTTCGATGCGCGCAAGCCGGTGGCGGTGGCGAACGTCAAGGGCGCCTACAACCTGATCGAGCGCACGGCGCGCGAGCTGTCGGTGCGCGGTGGCAACCTCCGCCTGGAGGTCGATGGTGCCCTGGTGGTGGCCGATGGCGTGAAGCTCGATGTGTCGGGCGGCAGCAAGCGGTACGACGCCGGCGAGGTCTATTCCTCGGTGCTGGGGACGGGCAAAGGAACGGCGGTGCCGATCGAGCAGGCGCGTGCCGACGTGCGATACGACCGCCTGATCAACCCGGGGCAACTGCGCGGCGAGACGAGCGCGGGCGCAGACGGCACCTTGCTGGCCGCGGCCCCGCAGGCGCGGCAGAGCGGCTATGTGGAAGGCGCGGATGCGGGCTGGTTGAGCCTCAAGGGCGACACGATCTACCTGGGCGCCGACATCCAGGGCGACGCCATGGTGGGACCGCTGCAATGGCGAGGCGATCCGACCGGCACCGTCGTCAGCGCGACCGATGCGAGCAGGCAGCTGAACACCCGCCTCTCGACCGAACTGGGGCGGTCGTTGACGCTGATGGGCTCGCCGCATCTGTATGCCAGCCTGCGACCGCTGGGTGCCCGTGTCGACATCGAGAACACCCAGGGCGGAATGCGGCTTGTCGCAGACACCGAAGCACGGATGCCGAGCCTGCCCGCCCTCGACGAGGGCGCCTCGTCCAGCTGGTTGGCGGAGTTTGCCAACGAAACCCAGGTCTCCGCACGGAAGCTGCAGGCCAGCGGCGCCTCGGCTGTGGCGCTCAAGGCCACCCAGACGGCGGCCGTGCCCCACGACGTGGTGGTCGAAGCCGACGTGAAACTAGATCTGGGCGCGTCGGGCAGCTTCCTGGCGGCCAGTCAGGGCGCGGGCCATGTGCACGTCGCGGGTCAGATCCGGGCCGCGGGCGGCCAGATCGCGGTGGAAGCCGGGCAGGCCCGCACCAACGTGACGGGCGAAGGCAACGCCACGGGCGCCGGAACCGGCAGCGTGACGGTGGCCAGCACGGCCGTGCTCGACGTGTCGGGTGGGGCCGGACCGTCGGGGGCCCAGGCCGATGGAGGGCAGATCAGTGTGAAGGCGGGCCAGTCCGTCGCCATCGAGTCGGGCGCCTTGCTGGATGTGTCGGCGGCCATGGTTCGCAGCACAAGCCAGGGACGGATCAAGGGCAAGGCCGGTGCCATCCAGGTGCAGGTGAACACCACCGTGCCGGCCGGTGTGCCGGAAGACTCCGTGATCGGCAGCCTGCGCCTGGGCGGCACGCTGCGAGGACATGACTTCTCGGCCGGTGGCTCGCTGACCCTGGGTGGCATGCGGGCGCTGTGGATCGGTGACGGGCCCGTCGACGGCAACCTGGCCGATCCGCTGGGCATGGCCCTGGCCCCTACGTTCTTCTCAGAGGGCGGCTTCGGCCGCATCACCCTGCAGACCAAAGGCGACATCACGGTCGCCCAGGGCACCCGCATTGCACCCAGGCTGGTCAACCTCGTTGAAATGCGAGGCGGCACGCCGGCGCGGCAGGTGGGCGCGGTCACGGGCGGCAGCGGCCTCCTGAACGAGCTCGGCCTGGCCGTGCTCGACGAGGCTCTGCGCAAGCCGGTGTCCATCACGCTGGACGCCTCCAGCCTGCGGGCCGATGTGGCGTCGCTGGAGCGGCCGACCGGCCTGAACCTCGGGGGGCGCGTCACCGTGGCCGAGGGGGCCGTGATCGATGCGGGGTTGGGCGGCAGCATCACCTTGCGCGGCAGCCACCGGGTCGACCTGTACGGGGCGCTGGTGGCGCGGGGTGGCCGGGTGAGCGTGGGACTGGGCACGGACGCCAACCTGCACCGCGTGGGTTCGTCTCCCACCAATGCCACCGAGCTCGACCCGGTGGGCTACCTCGCCGACCAGGGCGTGGCGCTGCACGACGGCAGCCGCATCGACGTGTCGGGGGCGGCGCGCGTGCGCACGGTCGCGGCTGGCAGCCAGCAACGGGTCGTGGGCGATGTGCTTGGTGGCGGCACCGTGCAGCTGAACCCCGATGCCCAGCGCGGCGGGGTGTGGATGGATGCGGGCGCCACCATCGACCTCAGCGGGGCACAGGCCGACGTGCAGATCGGGACATCGCGCACGCCAACGCGGCTGAGCGCGGGCGCCGGCGAACTGCAGGTGTCATCGCTGTATGGCTTCTACCTCGGGGGCACGCTGCTGGCGCACTGCCCGGACGACAGCGTGGCCGGGGGGCGCTTCGAAGCCCGCACGCTGGCGGGCAGCATCAAGGATTTTCTGCTGCAGGATGGGGTGACGCCGGGCACTGTGTTTCCGGTCGACAGCCTGGATCAGGTCGGCCGCATCCGGCTGGTTGCCACGGCCGACCAGGTGGCGGGTGACGCCGCTGGACGGGTCTTCGGCGAGAGCCAGGTGTCTGCCGAGCAGCTGCTGAAAGGCGGCTTCGATCGCATCGGCCTCAGCGCCAGTGAACGCATCGTGCTGGGTGTCGGGGCCAGCCTGAAGGCGGCGCCGTCGGTCATGCCCGGCTCGGTTGCGCTGCGCGCCGTGGTGCTGGACGCGCCCGTCATCGCGGCCGAAGGCGGCACGTCCACCCCGAGCCGTGTGGACATCGAGGCTCAGTACGTGAGCGTGGGCTCCAGCCGGTCGGCCGACCCGGCCCTGGGCATGCGGTCCGCTGGTGCGGCGACGACGGGGAGTGCGACGCTGGACATCCACGCCGGTCTGATCGAATGGTATGGCAGCCATGCGCTGCAGGGCCTGAGCCGGACCGACTTGCGTGCCACGCTGGGCGCCGATGGCTCGGAAGGCCGGCAGGATGGCGAGATCCGGCTGATCGGATTGGGCGATGGCGCGGCGCGACCCGAGGCCCGTCTGGCCTTCGCTGGCGACCTCAACCTGACCGCCGGCAACCTGTATGCGAGCACCCTGACCGCTGCGCGCATCGAGGGGAACGCCGATGCCCGTCTGGCTACCTTCAACCCGCGAGGCGGATCGCGCAGTGCCGCGCCCCTGTCGGCCCTGGGCAGCCTGACCCTGAACGCCGGCACGGTGCGCCATGGCGGCACCATCGACCAGCCCTTTGGCGACATCGCCCTGACAGGAGCCCGGGTGTCCTTGCTGGATGGCAGTCGCTTGTCCGTCAGCGGGGCGGGCCTGACCGTGCCGGTCGGCTTCACGCTCAACGGCCAGACCTGGCTGTACGGCACCAACCTGGCAGGCGTGACGTCGTCGACCGAGGCCAAGGCCGTGCTTGACCTGGTCGATCTGCACAAGGACGTGCGCATCGAGTCGCCCGATCTGCAGGTGGCACCCACATCGATGGTTCAGGCGCAGGCAGGCGGGGATCTGCTGGCCTGGTCCTTCGTGCAGGGCGTGGGCGGCACGACCGACACGTTCAACCGGCCGGGCGTGTACGCGATCGTGCCGGGCTACCGCCATGACTTCGCACCCTACGACACCCAGACCGCGCTGGCCGCCGGGTTGAACGGCCAGCCGCTGCAGGCGGGCGAACAGGTCCGCATCACCTCGGCCAACGGGGTGCTGCCGGTGGGCACCTACACCCTGCTGCCCGCGCGCTATGGCGTGCTGCCAGGCGCTGTGCTGGTCTCGGCCACCCAGCTGGACGTGAGCCAGCCCCTGGCACGAGGACAACAGCAGGCCGATGGCAGCGTGCTGGTGTCGGGCTACCGCACGGCCGTGGGCACGGGCATCCGAGGTGGCAACCGCCCGGATCTGGCCCTGGTGCTGGAGCCGGCGGCCACGGTGGCGGCCCAGTCCCGCGTGGACCGCGTGTCCATCCAGGACTTCCTGCGTGAGGAGCCGGTGAGCCGGCCAGCAGAGGGTGGACGGGTGTCGCTGCTGTCCGACAAGGGCTTTCACTGGCAGGCGCAGTACCAGCTTCAGGGCGGCGAACTCGACCTGAGCATGGGGCAGGCGCTGGTCGTGGCCCGCGGGCCGGCCACCGGGCTCCCCCTGGAGGAAGACGAGGTGCTGGTGTCGGCCGAGGCCCTGTCGGCCACCCAGGCGGACAGCATTCTTCTGGGGGGGCGCCGCACCCAGGTGCAGGGCGAGGCCGTGGTCACCACGCTGGCCGATCGCATCCGATTCGAAGGCGATGTGGACGGCGGCGAACTGATTGCCGTGGCCCGCCAGCACATCGACATCGGCCCGTCGGTGTCGCTGACGGTGGACGCCGCGCGCTACGCGACCACCGACACGCCGCGCGTCGTGCGCATCGACGGCGAGGGAGCTGCCCTGGCCGTGAGCCGCGATCTCGGCCTGGATCTGCAACGCGATCTCAGTGCGCAGGTGCCCGGCGTCGCGCCGCTGGGCACCGTCACGGTCAGGGCGGGCCATGGCGCACCGGCCTCTCTGGCGGCAGCCAACGTGGTGCTGGACGCGGCAGACCGCCTCGAGATGGCGCCGGGCATTGACTTGCGCAGCCGGGCCCTCGCACTGGCTGCGCGGGACATCGTGGTGGGGGCAGAGTCCCCATCCGACCGTGGGGCGCTGGGCATCGAGGGGCGCTTGCTGGACCAGGTCAACCAGGCCGAGCGGCTGCAGCTGCGCAGCTACGGTGGCCTTACCCTGGCTCAGGATGTGATCCTGGGCAGTGCGGCCACCCAGCGCCTGACGCTGGATGCGCCCAGCCTGCAGGGTCAGGGTGGCGACATGCAGGTGCGCGCGCAGAACGTGACCCTGCGCAACACCACGGGCCGGTCGGCCTCGCCTGAGGTGACGGGTGCCGGCACCCTGAACGTGGCTGCGGACCCGACCTGGTCCGATGTCCGCACCGGGGGGCTCACCATCGGCCAGGGGGCTGTTCGCCTGGCGGTGGACGCCGCGCGCCTGTCCAGCCAGGGAGACATCGTCTTCGACGGTCCGGCGGGCACCTCGCACGCACTGACCGCACAGGGCGACCTGACCTTGTCGGCGGCGCGGGTGACGGCCACGTCCGGCACCACCCACGTGGCAGACGCCGGAGGGGTGCTGAGCGTGACGTCGACGCCGGGCGGTCGCACGCTCGGCGAGCACGTGGGCCTCGGCGCTGCCCTGCAATTGTCCGGTCAACGGGTGGTTCAGGCGGGCCGGGTGGAACTGGCGTCCGGCCGTGTCACCCTGGAGGGCCGCGGTGCGGCCGGGCAGACTGACACCGTGGTGATGGCGGCCGGGTCGACCACCAGCGCGGCGGGCGCGGTGTTGCAGGCTGGCCAGCAGTGGGCAGTCAGCACCGCGGGCGGGCAGGTCACGGCGCGGGCGCTGGAAGGTGATGTGCATGTGGGCGGCACCATCGATGTGTCGGCCGGTGGTGTCGCCGTGCGCGATGCCGCAGGCCGCGTGACGGGATGGCAGGCTGCTTCGGCATCGGATTCGGCCAAGGCGGCGGGCGGCATCATCCTGTCGGCGGCTACGGCAGCGGGTACCTTGCACCTGGCGGATTCGGCACGCCTCATCGGACGCGCCGCCCCCGCCGCGCAGGCAGGCACGCTGCAGGTCGACGCCGGCCGGCTCCGGGCTGACGACGGCGGACAGATCACCGCGTCGGCAGCGCGCAGTGCGCTCGATCGACTCGCCGACCTGGCGAACCAGGGCGGTCTGCATGGGGCCTTCTCGGCCCGCGTGCGCGGCACCGAGGCCCAGAAGCTCGACACCTTGCCGAAAGCGGCCCGCGTGCAGTTGACGGTGGACCAGGCAAGCCTGACGCTCGGCGGGCACGCCCATGTGGACGCCGCCGCGCCGCAAGGCGGGTTGGTGCAGCTGGCGGCGCAGGGGCTGACCCTGGAGGACCAGGCCCGCATCACGGCCGGTTCCACCCGACAGGGCGCGGCGGGGGGAGATGTCCTGCTGTCTGCCGTCGGTGGCTCACGCACCGAGCGGGTCGTGGACCCGGACACGGGTGAGGTCATGGAACAGACCCTGCCTGTGGCCGGTGTGCTGTCCTTGCAGGCCGGCGCCCAGGTCGACGCAGGCACAGGCCGCATCGTGTTGCGTGCCGAGCGCGACGACGACGCCACCTTGCTGGCGGTGTACGACGCGATGGCCCGCGCCGAATCGGACCCCAGCGGTGCCGATCCCCGGATAGAGGCCGACGCCCTGGTGAACGCGCTGCGCATGACCCCTGTGGCCGCCACCTTGACTGCGGGTGAGATCCTGGTGGAGGCGGCGCGGGTGTATGCCCGCAACGAGGCCGGTGAGGCCTACACCGGGCTGCGCAGCGGCGGCAGCTCGGGCACCATGCTGGGTCAGCGCGACCTGAGCACCCAGGCAGGCGAGTTCATGGCCCACCGCGACATCCTGATGCGCTCGCTGGGCCTGGAGGGACAGGCCAGCCTGCGCGCAGGCATCGAACTGCGCGGAGCGGGTGATCTCACCATCGCCCAGGACTGGAACCTCTGGAATGCGGCGCGCACGGGTGAGGACCCGGTCGCCCCCTTCATGCTGACGGTTCGCGCGGGCGGCCACCTGCGCGTACAGGGCAGCCTCAGTGATGGCTTCACGAGCGCCGCGGCCACTGGCGTCATCGCTTCGGGGCCGGCGGCCTCGATGCGACTGGTGGCCGGTGCTGATCTGGGCAGTGCCGACCTGCTCGCTGTCGGGCCGGCTGGCACGGCAGGCGACCTTACCGTGGCGGGTGGCAAGCTGGTCCGCACCACGGCCGGCTCGATCGAACTGGCGGCCGCACGCGATGTGGTGCTGGCGCCCGGCTCAGGGGCGACCCCGACGCAGGGCCTGGTCTATGTTGCCGGTCAGCCGGCAACCTTGTCGCCGGAGCAGCTCTCGCTGGCGCCCGACATCGCCGCGCTGGGCTTCACCGACGGTGGTGGGCGCCTGGCGGTGCATGCCGGACGGGACATCCAGTCGGCCGCCCCGGTTCAGTTGCCCGGTAACTGGCTGCTGCATGCCGCCGTGGCCGACGGAGATGGCGGCGTGGGCGCGGGCGCCTGGGCCAGCTACCTGCCCGCCTTCAAGCAGGGGCTCGGCTCCTTCGGCGGTGGGGGCGTGCAGGTTTCGGCCGGACGCGACATCGTCAACCTCGGTGTCGTGGCGCCGACATCCGGCCGGCATGTGCAGACCTGGGAGACCGATGCCGACGGGATGCCGGTGCTGCAGGGCGTGCGGCTCGACGTCCGCAATGGCGGAGACCTCACGGTGCAGGCCGGTCGCGACATTCTGGGTGGCGTCTTTCTGCTGGGCCGCGGCGAGGGCCGCCTGGAAGCCGGTGGGGCGATGGCGCGTGGCAGCAACCTGAAGGCCGATGTGCCGGCGCAGGGCGCTATCCTGGCCTTGATGGACGGCCGATGGACGCTGCAGGCCCGCACCGGCATCGAGCTGGCCGCCTTGTACAACCCGACGGCCCTGTCGTCGCCGTCGACCACCCGCGTGCCGGCCGAGAACGCGGCCTCCTTCTTCACCTACGGCGCGCAGAGCGGCCTGCATGCCAGCACCGCATCTGGCGACGTGGTGTGGGACGCACAGCGCACCTTCTCGTCGTTCGATGCCGTGGTCGGAACGGCCACGCGGCCCACTGCCGTGCAGGGCTACTTCAACTACCTGCACAGCAGCAGCCAGCTGATGCCGGCGGCAGACCGGCTGACGCGTGCACTGGCCGTCAGCAACCGACTGGCGCAGGTGGCGCCGCCCACCGTGCACCTGAGCTCGGGCACGGGCGACGTGAGGCTGCTCACAGCCGACCCGTACGCGCTGTGGCTCTTCCCGTCGGCCACCGGCAACCTGAGCCTGTATGCCGGCGGCGACATGGTTCTCCGGGGGGGCGCCCGTGGCATCGTCATGCTGGAGGGCGATCCGGCGCGCTGGCCCAGCCCGAACCGACCGGCCCTCGAGACCGGCTGGACGGATGGGGTGCAGGCCACGTTGCGGCCTGCCGAGTTGGGCCTGGCAGGGGACAACCGGCGTCTGTCGGTGGACACGCTGTATGCCAGCACCCTGCACCAGGATGACGCCCTGCCTGCCACGCTGTATGCGGTCGGCGATCTGTCCAGCAACACGCGGCTGACCTTGCCCAAGCCGGCGCGCATCGAAGCCGAAGGCGATGTGGTCGACCTGAGCTATGCCGGCCAGCATTTCCACCGCACGGACGTGACCCTCATCCGGGCCGGGGGGGACCTCATCGGGCGCAACAACATCCCGACAGACCGCGACAGCGGGATGATCCAGCTGGCCGGACCCGGCGAACTGCAGGTCGAGGCGGGCCGGCACATCGACCTGCGAACCTCGGGGGGCATCCAGACCATCGGCAACCTGCCCGGCAGCTACTACGGCATCTCTGCCTTCAACGTCGGCAACGCCGCCCTGCCGGACGAGGGCGCCAGCATCCGGGTGCGTGCCGGGATGGCGAAGACGGTGGACGTGGATGCCTTCGCCGAACGCCACCTGGCCGGCCACCCGGATGCGCAGGCCGCGCTGGTCAGCCATGTGCGTCAGGTGCTGGCATTGACGCCACAGCAGTTGCCCGAGCTGGATTACGCCGGCGCGCTGGCCTTGTACAAAAGCTTCAGCCGGGACAACCAGGTTCGCTTTGCGCAGGCCGTGCTCGACCGCGCCTTTGTCGCGCGCTACGTGATGGCCGGCCAGCCCTATGCGGCGGCATGGCAGGATCGGGCGCGATCGCAGGGCGTGGACGCCACCGACTGGCAAGGTGCGGCCTCCCAGCAGTTCAAGGACGAAATTCTGCTGAGCGAGGTACGCCGGCTGGGTCAGCAGGCGGTGGAACTGGCTGATTCGACGGATCCGGTCGAGAACCAGCGGCGTAAGGCCCTGCGCGATGCGCTGTGGCGCGAGGTCGACGCGGCCACCAGCCTGGCGGGCCTTGGCGCGGGCTTCGTGTTCGATGGCGACATCAACCTGGCTTCCAGCAAGGTGCACACGCTGGCAGACGGCGGGCTGGGTTCGGGGGGCATCGACCTGTTCGCACCCGGTGGGCAGGTGCTGGTTGGCTACTCTTCGGCCACGGACACCGACCGGGCCAAGGCCGCGACGCGCGGGCTGGTCACCTACCGTGGCGGCAGCATCCGGTCGTTCTCGGACGGGGACTTCCAGGTGAACACGCAGAAGGCCTTCGTCGTGGGTGAAGGCGACCTCATGCTCTACACCCGGCAAGGCGCCATCGATTCGGGCCGTGGTTCGAACACCGACGTCACCGTGCCCGCGCCCGTGCCCGTGGTGGACCCGTCCACGGGTGCCGTCGTCTTCCGCTCACCGGCGGTGACAACGGGCAGCGGCATCGGCCTGCTCAAACAGCGTGACGGCACCTCTCAAGGCACCGTCGAGCTGTTTGCCCCGGTGGGCGGCGTGCTGGCGCTGGACACCTACATCCGCAACGAATCGGGCGGGGACATCCGCGTTGCCGGGCCGGTGAAGGGCGGTGACAACCTGAAGGGCAACGTCAAGGGCGCCCCGCCGGTCGTCTCGCGGCCCGCTGTCCGCGTCAACACACCCTTGCCTGCGGACGCCACAGCCGGCGTCGCGCAGCTTGCCGAGGCTTCGCAGGCCGGGCGCCGCAAGGAGGCCAACGGCATCGTGACCGTTGAGCTGCTCAGCCTGGGCGACGGTTCGTCCGTGCCGGCCTGTGCAGCCGACGACCCGGGCTGCACCCGTTGACCCCTTGATCGGACCGCCCACCCCACCCGGGGGGCGGTGGTCCGATCAGCTCATCGCGTTTCCCGAGGGGGACACAGCCCCTTTTGACAATCCTCCATCTCTCCTGATCACCGCCGAGCCATGAACGCCGTACGGAAAGTTGTTTGCCTGTTTGCCTTGTTGTCCACGCTGGCGGCTGCGCCGGCCCATGCCTGGTGGAATGCCGAGTTCAAGCAGCGCACCCGCGTCACCCTCAACACCACGGACAAGGGTGTGCCGACGCAGGAGGCCCTGGCCGGCACCGTGATTCCCATCCGGCTGCATTCGGGCAACTTCGATTTCATCGCGGCCAAAGCAGATGGCAGTGACCTGCGCGTGGTGGCCGCCGACGACAAGACGCAGCTGAAGTTCTGGGTGGAACGCTTTGACAGCACCAACGAGCTCGGCGTGGTCTGGGTGCAGCTGCCCAATGTGGCGCCCGGCACCGACAAGAACACCGTGTATGTGTACGCCGGACACGACCAGGCCGGTGCAGAAGCAACCTCGCCCAAGCTGTTCGACACGGCCACGCGCCTGGTGGTGGGCTTCGCCGGCAAGTCGGGCGAGCCGGCGACCGATGAGGTCGGCGGGACGGCATCGACGGCGCCGGTTTCCCTCGAGAACAACGGCCTGATCGGTGCGGCGGGTGTGCTGCAGGGCCAGGCGCTGACCTGGTCCGGTGACACACTGAAATCGGCCGCACCGGGGCCTCACTCCGTGAGCCTGTGGATCAAGCCGGCGTCGCTGCAGGGCACGGTCTTCGAGCAGGGACCGCTGAAACTGGTGATGGAGGGCGGCGCGTTGCGTGCCACGCTCGGGTCGGCCAACGCGGCCGGGGGCAACGTGCCGGCCTCGGCCTGGACGCACCTGGCCGTCACCGTGGGCGCGGGCAAGCTGACCTTGTATGTGCAAGGCAACCAGGCTGCGCAGGCCGATCTGGGCAACACCCCGCCCGCCATCGGCGGACCGTTGAGCGTAGGCGCCGGCCTGACCGGCCAGGTGGACCAGATCGAAGTGGCCGATACCGTGCGCAGTGCCGACTGGATCCGGTTCGCGCAGGCTGCGCAGGGCGCTGAAGCCCGCCTGATGCTGGCCGTGGCCCAGACGCAGGACAGCGCCGAGGGCGGAGAAGGCGGTGAACCGGGTCACTTTGCCATCCTGGTGGACAACCTGACGACCGACGCCTGGGTGGTCATCGTCATCCTGGCCGTGATGTTCGCGATTGCCGCCTGGGTGATGTATGACAAGGCCGTGCTGGTCGGCCGCGCCGACAAGGACAACCGCCGCTTTCTGAGCGCCTTCCGCGACAGCCGCGATGTGTTGGATGTGCCGGTGCAGGGCATGCCGCACTCGCAGCTGGCGCGCCTGTATCTGGCCGGCATGCGCGAGCTCCACAAGCGCGACGTAGGCAAGCCCGGCGTGGCCCCGCTCAGCGGTCCCTCGCTGAACGCCGTCCGGGCCGCGATCGACGCGGATCTGGTGCGCGAGGGGCACAGCCTGAACAGCCGCATCGTGCTGTTGACGATCGCCATCTCCGGCGGACCCTTTCTCGGCCTGCTGGGCACGGTGGTCGGGGTGATGATCACGTTCGCGGCGATTGCCGCCGCCGGTGACGTGAACGTCAACGCCATCGCCCCCGGCATTGCCGCGGCGCTGCTGGCCACGGTGGCAGGGCTGGCCGTGGCCATCCCGGCGCTGTTCGGCTACAACTACCTGGCTTCGCGCATCAAGTCCATCTCGGCCGACATGAGCATCTTTGTCGACGAGTTCGTGACCCGCGTGGCCGAGCGCCACGGCGCACGCTGACGGGGCCCGCGATGGCAGGCGATGTCAAAGGCGAGCTGCAGGCGTATGACGACATCAATGTCACACCGATGCTGGACCTGGCCTATGTGCTGCTGGTGGTGTTCATCATCATGACGACCGCGTCCGTGCAAGGGGTGAAGGTCGACAGCCCGCTGACCCAGGCGGCCAACAACCTGGCCAAGCCCCAGACCAAGGGCATCACCATCACCGCCGACGGGCAGGTCTACCTGGATGCCTACCCGGTCACGCTGGATGAACTGCGTGCCAGCCTGGCCCAGCACAAGGCCGCGAACCCGGCCTTGCCCGTGATCCTGAAGGCCGACGCGGCCACCCAGTACGACAAGGTCATGGCCGTGCTCGAGATCGCCAAGCGGCTCGACATCACCGAGATCGGGCTGGCGACCAAACGCGCGCAGTGAGTGCCGGCATGCAAGTTCAAGACGACACCCGACCCTACGACAGCATCAACGTCACGCCGATGCTGGACCTGGCCTATGTGCTGCTGGTGGTCTTCATCCTGATGACCACGGCCTCGGTGCAGGGGCTCACGGTCAACATGCCCAAGCCCAGCAACAAGCCCAGCACCGAGCAGCACGAACTCAAGGTGGTCCAGGTGATGCCCGACGGGGCCTTGCTGCTCAACGGCGCGGCCGTTTCCCTGACCGAGCTGGAACGCCATCTGTCCGAGGCGCGGGGACGCGACCCCGGCATGAGCGTCGCCATCAAGGGAGACGCCCGCACCCACTACGCGAAGGTGGTCGCCGTCATCGACCTGTGCAACCGGCTGCAGGTGAGCATGGGCCTGGTCACATCGCGGATCGGCACCTGAAGGACCGGATCGATGTCACAGACCACACTGGATCATCACCCGAGCGACCCGGGCCCGAAGCGACTGGTTGCGCGCATCGGGATGCCGCTGACCCTGGTGGCGTTGCTGGCCGGTGCGGCGTACTGGCTTTACGTGTCGCTGGGCAACGCGCCTGCATCGCCGCGCCGGCAGACGGTGAAGATTGCGGTGCTGCCGGACACGCCGCCTCCGCCACCGCCGCCCAAGGAAGAGAAAAAGCCCGAGCCCGTGAAGCAGGAGGTGGCACCGCAGCCCATGCCGACGCCGCCCCGGCCCATGGACACGCCCCCCGAGCCACAGCAGCTCAAGATGGACGGGCCTGCCGGTGAGGGCCCGAGCGCCTTCGCGGCCGGTGCCGTGAGCCAGGAGTACCAGGGCGGTGCCGTGGGCAGCGGCTCGGGTGGGGGCGCCAACCGCATGCAGTTCGCGTTCTTCACGAACCGGCTCACGCGCCACATCCAGACCGAACTGGCGCGGCGCCCCGAACTGAAGGGCAGCGACTACCGGGTGAACGTGCGCGTGTGGCTCCAGCCCGATGGCCATGTGCAACGCATCGAGCTGGCATCGACCTCCGGAAACCCCGAGACCGACCGCCTGCTGCAGGAGACCCTCACTCGCCTGCAGGGCATCGACCAGGTGCCTCCCAGCCTGCCCCAACCGCTGTCATTGCGCATCACCAACCGCGTGACTGGCTGACCGTGAACCACCCCATGAAGTCCCATCTCCATCCCGCTCGCCCCACCCTGGTGGCCCTGGCCGTGCTGTCGGCCCTCGCCGTGTCGCCCCTCGCCGCTCGCGCCGACCAGGCCGCGTCCATCGAGGCCGCCCGCCAGACCACGCTCAGCCTCATCGAGGTGCTGGTGGAGTCCGGCGTGCTGACGCGCGACAAGGCCGACGCGATCCTCAAGCAGGCGGAGCAGCGGGCGGCCCAGGCCGTGGCGAGTCGCGCGCCAGCCGCCCCATCGACGGCGACCCCGCCGGGCGCCGAGACCGTGGCCGGTGCACCTGGCGGGCGGCCCGTGATCCGCGTGCCTTACCTCAGCGATGCCGCGCGGGCGCAGTTGCGTAACGAGGTGCGCGAAGAGGTGCTGCGGG
>JAJUHM010000042.1 GCA_029279925.1 Aquabacterium olei | reverse complement strand
TGGTCGTGGCCGTGCTCGACACCGGTGTCCGGTTCGACCACCCCGACTTGAACAGCAAGCTGATCATGCCGGGTTACAGCATGGTGGCCGAGGGCACCCGCGCCGGCTATCCGGGCGGAGGGCGCAGGGCCGATGCCACCGACCTGGGCGACTGGCTGACGCAGGCCGAAATCGATGCCAATCCGACGCTGTACAAGGACTGCGAGGTGCAGGAGAACAGTTCATGGCACGGCACCAAGGTCACGGGCATCCTGGGTGCGCAGAGCGACAATGGCGTCGGCATGGCGTCAGTGGCCTGGGCGCCGCGCATCCTGCCGGTTCGGGTGCTGGCCAAATGCGGAGGCTATGACTCCGACATCATCGCCGGCATGCGGTGGGCGGCTGGCTTGTCCGTGCCGGGCGTCACGGCGCTCAGCGCCTCCCAGACCGCGCGGATCATCAACCTCAGCCTGGGCGGCGAGGGGAACTGTTCGTCGGCGTACCGGGATGTCATCAGCCAACTGGCCGCCCGCAACGTGGTGGTCGTGTCCTCGGCGGGCAATGCCTACGGCGGTGCCGTCACGGCACCGGGCAATTGCCCCGGGGTGATCACGGTGGCCGGCCTGCGGCATGCCGGGACCAAGGTGAACTACTCGGCGCTGGGGCCCGAAGTGACGCTCAGTGCGCCGAGTGGCAACTGCCTGACCAACACCGGGCTGTGCGCCTACCCGATTCTGACCACCATCAACACCGGGCAGACCACACCGGTGACCGGCTCGGCCGGAGCCGATTACAGCAGCGGCGACAAGCCGACGTTCGGGACCAGCTTCGCCGCGCCTCAGGTCAGCGGGGCCTTGGCGCTGATGCTGAGTCAGCGCCCGGGCCTGACGCCGGCAGCCATGGCGCAGTTGCTGCGCAATGCGGCCCGTCCGTTCCCGGTCACCGGTGGCAGCCCCGGCGTCCCGCAGTGCACGGCCCCGGTGTCCGGCACTCGGCAGGACGAATGCTATTGCACGGATGCCACGTGCGGCGCCGGCATGCTGGACGTCGGGCAGGCCGTGGCGGCGGTCGACGGGGCGGTGGCAGTGATCTCCACCGGCAACAGCGTCTTGGCGCCCGGGCGCACGGTCACGCTGGCGGGCACGGCGTCGCTGCCCAGCGTCCTGGGCACGGGCATCACCCAATACAGCTGGACCCTGGTCGATGCGGGAGGGGGCGTCACCGCGCTGTCGGGCGATCCGTCCGCGTCGTCTGTCAGCGTCGTGCCGACGGTCCCGGGCAGCTTCAAGGTCCGGCTCGTCGTCCAGGACAACACGGGTGCACAGTCCGCGTCGGAGTACCGGGTGCACGTGGCCTCCGCCGAGTCGAACACCGTTAGCAGCACGCCGACCAGCGGCGGTGGTGGTGGGGGCGGTGGTGCCTTGCAGGTGAACTGGCTGGCCGCATGGGCCATCCTGTGCGCGGCGTGTGTGGGCCGCGGTGCACTCAGGGGATCAGCACGTAGTCGCTGAACGCCACGCGCTGCACGCGGGCGCTGATGTGCTGGCGTGCCAGGTGGTCGTTGACGCTGCGACGGATCTCGCGCGACAGCTGCCGCATGCCATCCGGCCCGAGGAGGTCGTCACTCTCCATCTCGGCGCCCAGTTGCGTGACCATGGACTGGAACGCAGGCGTGAGCGGGGCCAGCACCTGTTGTGCGGTCTTGTCGCTGACCTGAAGGCTGATTTCCACGCGGACAAAGCTGCCGTCGGCCAGCTGGGGCGTCATCCGGCCCAGGTCGACCCATGCCGGGCGCGGTCGTCCCGGGTCTTCGGCGGGCTGGGTGGCGTAGAACCACACACCGATCCCCAGCCCGAGGGTGACCAGGCCGATGGCGATGCCCACCAGCCAGTCCTGTCGATCGCGTCGGGGCGCGTTGGCAGGGGCGGGGCGGGGGTTCGGCATGCGACAACTCCTGTGAATTGAAGCCCATAAGCTTAGGCCGCACCGCTGTCTTCGCGACCGGGTAAGCTGCGCGCTTTCGCGACATCTTCACGCTCGGCCGGACTGCATGCAGTGCGGACCGGGCCACCTCGCCGCGCAGGCCTGGCGGCAACGCAGACTGCGTGCGGAACACACAGACAGAACAGCATGACACCCGAGAAGACCTGTGGGCAGCCGTCCGCCCGACGACCGCGAATGCAGACCGGGCGAGCCCGTTGGGCATGGTTGGTGGCAGCGGCCATCGCCGTCGGGGCGGGGGGCTGGTGGTGGACTCACCGTGGGGCCGCGCCGGCTGCAGACAGCCCTCAGGTCACCGGTGGCCCGGGCGGTGCCCGGCCGGGCTCGGGCGAACGCCGGCGCGGTGCCCGTGGCGGCGATCAGGCCGTGCCCGTGCGGGTGGCCGAGGTCCGCCGGCAGGACATGGACGTGGTGCTGGATGCGCTGGGCACCGTGACCCCGGTGGCGTCGGCCACGGTTCGTGTGCGGGTGGATGGCCTGCTGCAGGCGGTGCTGTTCCAGGAAGGCCAGGTGGTGCGCGCGGGCCAGGTGCTGGCGCGCATCGACCCGGCGCCCTTCGAGGTGGCGCTGGCCCAGGCCCAGGGGCAACTGCAGCGTGATCGCGCCTTGCTCGACAACGCACGGCTGGAGGCCCGGCGCCTGACCGATCTGGTGCGCCAGGACGCGGCCTCGGCCCAGCAACTGGCGGCGCAGCAGGCCCAGGTGGCACAGTACGAAGGCACCCTCAAGGTCGATCAGGCCGCCGTCGACGATGCCCGGCTCAAGCTGGGCTACACGCAGGTGACGGCGCCCCTGAGCGGCCGCATCGGCCTGCGCCAGGTGGACCCGGGCAACATGGTGCGCAGCACCGACACGGCGGGGTTGGCTGTCATCAACCAGGTGCAGCCGATTGCCGTGGTGTTCGCCGTGCCGCAGGACCAGCTGGCCGCGCTCAAGGGGCGCAGCGAGGGGCTCGCCGTGCAGGCGTTCGACCGCAATGGCGGCACGGTGCTCGGCCGCGGCACGTTGATGGCCGTGGACAACCAGGTGGACGCCGCCACGGGCACCGTCAAGCTCAAGGCCCGCTTTGCCAATGAGGACAGCCGCCTGTTTCCCAACCAGTTCGTCAATGTGCGCCTGCGCCTGGACCGCCTGAAGGCCATCCCCACGGTCCCGGAGGCCGCGGTGCTGCGTGGCGCCCAGGGTGCCTATGTCTACGTGATCGACCAGGGCAAGGCCCGCATGCAGACCGTGAGGACCGGCCCGCGCGAGGCCGGTCGGGTGGCCATCCAGGACGGACTGACGGGTGGAGAGCAGGTGGTGATCGACGGCAGCGAGCGGCTGGAAGATGGCAGCCGCGTCGAGGTGGTGCCTGAGGCTGCGGGGCGCGCGGCGTCCGGTGCGTCTGGGGCGTCTAGCGCAGAAGGCGGCCGACGGGCGCGTGCCGACCGCGGCGCGGCGGGCGGTGGCCGGCCTGCCCACTGAGGGGCGCCTGCGGGATCCGACATGAACCCATCACGCCTGTTCATCCACCGCCCGGTGGCCACGACGCTGTTGATGCTGGCGGTGCTGCTGGTGGGCCTGCTGGGCTGGCGGCAGCTGCCGGTGTCGGCGCGGCCTCAGGTGGACTACCCCACCATCCAGGTCGTCACGCTTTACCCGGGCGCCAGCCCGGATGTGATGGCGTCGGCCGTGACGGCGCCGCTCGAGCGGCAGCTGGGCCAGATGCCCGGGCTCGCCCGCATGGCGAGCACCAGCTCGGGCGGGGCCTCGGTCATCACCTTGCGCTTCAACCTGGGCCTGCCGCTCGATGTGGCCGAGCAATCGGTGCAGGCGGCGCTCAATGGGGCCGCCACGCTGCTGCCGACCGACCTGCCCATGCCGCCGGTCTACAACAAGGTCAATCCGGCGGATGCGCCCGTGATGACCCTGGGTGTCACGTCCGCTTCGTTGCCGCTCACGCGGGTGCAGGACCTGGTCGACACCCGCATCGCGCAGAAGCTGTCGCAGTTGCCGGGCGTCGGCCTGGTGGCCCTGACGGGCGGGCAGCGCCCCGCGGTGCGCATCCAGGCCAACCCGTCCGCGCTGGCGGCGCTGGGCCTCACGCTCGAAGACGTGCGCACCGCGATCGGCAACGCCAACGTCAACCAGGCCAAGGGCAGCTTCGATGGCCCTTCGCAAGCCGCCACGATCGATGCCAACGACCAGCTGCGCTCGGCGGCCGAGTACCGCGACCTCGTGATCGCCTGGAAGAACGGCGCGCCCATCCGTCTGCGGGACGTGGCGCAGACGGTGGATGCGGCCGAGAACACCCGGCTGGCCGCCTGGGCGAACGACAAGGCGGCCGTGGTGCTCAGCATCCGGCGTCAGCCCGGCGCCAACGTGATCGAGACGGTGGACCGCATCCACGCCCTCATGCCCGAGCTGCGCGCGGCGTTACCCTCCACGATCGAGCTCACCGAGTTGAGCGACCGCACCGTGACCATCCGCGCGTCGGTGGCTGCCACCCAGTTCGAGCTGGCGCTGGCCGTCGTGCTGGTGGTGCTGGTCATCCTGCTGTTCCTGCGCAATGGCCGCGCCACGCTGATTCCCGCGGTGGCCGTGCCGTTGTCGCTGATCGGCACGCTGGCCGTGATGGCGTTGCTGGGCTATTCGATCAACAACCTGACGCTGATGGCGCTGACGGTGGCGGCCGGCTTCGTGGTGGACGACGCCATCGTGGTGGTCGAGAACATCGCCCGCTACGTGGAGGAGGGCGAATCGCTGATGGCAGCCGCGTTGAAGGGCAGCCAGCAGATCGCGTTCACCATCATCTCGCTGACCTTCTCGCTGATCGCCGTGCTGATCCCCTTGCTGTTCATGGGCGATGTGGTGGGGCGGCTGTTCCGCGAGTTCGCGGTGACCCTGGCCGTGGCCATCCTGATCTCGGGTGTGGTGTCGCTGACGCTGACGCCAATGATGAGCGCACGGCTCTTGCAGCCCCCGCATGCGCACCGCGAGAACGCGTTCTTTCAGGTGTGCGGGCGTGTGCTCGATGGCCTGGTGGCCCGTTACGACCGTGCCCTGAAGGTGGTGCTGGCCCACCAGGCGACGACGCTGTGGGTGGCGCTGGGCACCGTGGCCTTGACCGTGGGGCTGTATCTGCTGGTGCCCAAGGGCTTCTTCCCGGCGCAGGACACGGGCGCCATCCAGGGCATCACGCTGGCCAGCCAGTCGACCTCGTTTGCTGCGATGGCCGAGCGTCATCAGGCCCTGGCCCGGGTGCTGCTGGCCGACCCGGCGGTCCAGAGCCTGAGTGCCCACATCGGTGTGGACGGCCAGAACCCCACGTTGAACAGCGGCCGGTTGCAGATCAGCCTGGTTCCCCATGCGCAGCGCGGCGAGTCGGCGCATGCGGTGATGCAGCGCCTGGCAGAGCGGGCCCGTGCGGTGCCGGGCGTGACCTTGTACCTGCAGCCCGTGCAGGAGCTGGGCATCGAAGACACCGTGAGCCGCGGGCAGTTCCGGCTGGTGGTGCAGAGCGCCCGGCCGGACGACCTCTCACGCTGGGTGCCGGCGCTCGTCGAGCGCTTGCGCACCTTGCCCGAACTGAGGGACGTCAGCAGCGACCTGCAGGAAGAGGGCCTGCAGGCCTTTGTCGAAATCGACCGCGAGGCCGCGGGCCGCCTGGGTGTGACCGTGGCCGCCATCGACAACGTGCTCTACAACGCGTTCGGGCAACGCATGGTCTCCACCATCTTCACGCAGGCGGCGCAGTACCGCGTGGTGCTGGAAGCCGCACCGGCCTTTCAGGTTGGCCCCAAGGCGCTGGAGGACCTGTACGTGCCGGCCAGTGCCCAGGGCGGTGCGCCGGTGCGCTTGTCCAGCGTCGCGCGTGTGGTGGAGCGTCCGGCGACGCTGTCCATCCAGCACGTTGGCCCGTTTCCGGCGGCCACGCTGTCGTTCAACCTGGCGCCGGGTGTGGCGCTGGGCGAGGCCGTGGCGGCCGTCGAAGCCGCCCAGGCCGAGCTGGCGCTGCCGCCCTCGGTGCAGACGCGCTTCGATGGCGCCGCGCTCGCTTTCCGTGATTCGCTGTCCAGCACGCTGTGGCTGGTGCTGGCTGCGGTGGTCACGATGTACATCGTGCTGGGCGTGCTGTACGAGAGCTTCATCCACCCCGTCACCATCCTCTCGACGCTGCCTTCGGCTGCGGTGGGGCCTTGCTGGCGCTGCTGGTGGGCGGGCAGGACCTCAGCCTCATCGCCGTGATTGGCATCGTGCTGCTGATCGGCATCGTCAAGAAGAACGCGATCATGATGATCGACTTCGCGCTGGATGCCGAGCGCACGCGGGGGCTGGCGCCACGGGATGCCATCTACGAAGCCTGCCTGCTGCGCTTCCGGCCCATCCTGATGACGACGATGGCGGCCTTGCTGGGCGCCTTGCCGATGATGCTGGGCACCGGCGTGGGCGCGGAGTTGCGTCAGCCCTTGGGCCTGACGCTGGTGGGCGGGCTCATCGTCAGCCAGGTGTTGACGCTGTTCACCACGCCCGTGATCTACCTGGGCTTCGTGCGCTTGCAGACGGCGTGGGCCGACTGGCGCGCCGGGCGGAGCGCCGCCGCATGAAAGCGCTGCCTGCGGCCTCGATGGGCTCGCTGTCGGCCTTGTTCATCGGCCGGCCCGTGGCCACGGTGCTGCTGACATTGGCGATCGCCCTGGCCGGTTTGCTGGGCTGGCGTGCGCTGCCCGTGGCGGCACTGCCGCAGGTCGATTCGCCCACCATCGTCGTCACGGCTAACCTGCCGGGCGCCAACCCCGAGACCATGGCCAGCAGCGTGGCCACGCCGCTGGAGCGCAGCCTGGGCCGCATCGCTGGCCTGACCGAGATGACCTCGTCGTCGAACATGGGCAGCACCCGCATCACGCTGCAGTTCGACCTGAGCCGCGACATCGACAGCGCGGCGCGCGAGGTGCAAGCCGCCATCAACGCCTCGCGCAGCCTGCTGCCCACCGGCATGCCGGGCAACCCGACCTATCGCAAGGTCAATCCGGGCGATTCGCCCATCATGATCGTGGCGATGACCTCGCCGCGCCACAGCCGCGCGCAGATGTTCGATGCCGCCTCGACCATCCTGGCGCAGCGCCTGTCGCAGGTGAAGGGCGTGGGCCAGGTCGACGTGGGCTGGGCCTCGCTGCCGGCCGTGCGCGTGACGGTGAATCCCCAGGTGCTGGCGGCCATGGAGCTGGGGGTGGAGGATGTGCGCACCGCGCTGAACGCCGCCAATGCACGCCGGCCGCAGGGCCTGGTGGAAGACGGCCCCCGCAGCTGGCAACTGGGCGCCTCGGACCAGGCGCCGGACGCGGCCACGCTGGCGCCCACGGTCGTGCGCTGGCGCGAGGGGGCCGCGGTGCGCCTGCGCGACGTGGCCGAGGTGCGCGACAGCGTGCAGGACGTGCGCAGCGCGGGCTATGCCAATGGTGAGCCCGCCGTGGTGCTGACGATCCGCCGCCAGCCGGGCGCCAACGTGATCGAGACCGTGGACGAGATCCGACGCCTGCTGCCCATGATGGAGGCGTCCGTGCCCCCGGACATGCACCTGCAGGTGGTCATGGACGCGACGCGCTCCATCCGCGCCAGCCTGGCTGAGGTGCAGCGCTCGCTCGCGATTTCGGTGGGGTTGGTGATCATGGTGGTGCTGCTGTTCTTGCGCCACCGCGCCGCCACGCTGGTGCCGGCGGTCGCCGTGCCCGTGTCGCTGCTGGGCGCGCTGGCCGTGATGGCCCTGGCCGGCCTGAGCCTCAACAACCTGTCGCTGATGGCGCTGACCGTGGCCACGGGCTTCGTGGTCGACGACGCCGTGGTGGTGCTGGAGAACATCGCGCGCCATGTGGAGCGCGGGCTGCAGCCCATGCAGGCTGCCCTGTTGGGTGCCCGCGAGGTAGGCTTCACGGTGGTGTCCATGAGCCTGTCGCTGCTCGCTGTGTTCATCCCCATCCTGTTCATGGGGGGGCTGGTGGGGCGGCTGTTCCAGGAGTTCGCCATGACCCTGGGGGTGGCGGTGGCCGTGTCACTGGTCGTGTCGCTCACGACCACGCCGATGATGGCCGCACGCCTGTTGAAGGCCCGGCCGGCAAGCCCCGACGGCGAGCCCGCCAAGGCCCATGCCGGCGCATGGCAGCGGGGCTACGCGGCTTCGCTGAGCTGGGTGTTGCGCCACCCGGCGCTGGTGGGCCTGCTGCTGCTGGCCACCATCGGCCTCACCGTGTGGCTCTACATCACCATCCCGAAAGGCTTTCTGCCGCGTCAGGACAACGGGCGACTGATGGGCGGGCTCGTGGCCGACCAGACCGTGTCCTTCGATGCACTGCAGGCCAAGCTGCAGCAGGCCATGCGCATCGTGCAGGCCGATCCGGCCGTGGCGCACGTGGTGGGCTTCACCAGCAGCGGGCAGCGCAACAGCGCCAACGTGTTCATCGACCTGTTGCCGCTCAAAGAGCGTGATGCCGACGCCGAGGCCATCATCAGCCGCCTGCGCAAGCAGCTGAGCAAGGTGCCCGGGGCGCGCCTGTACCTGTGGGCGCCCCAGGACGTGCGGGTGGGCGGGCGCAGCGCGAACGCGTCCTACCAGTACACCTTGCAGTCGACCGACCTGGCCGTGCTGCGGCACTGGGAGCCGCTGGTGCGCAAGACGCTGTCGCAGCTGCCTGAACTGGTGGATGTGAACACCGATGTGGCCGACGGCAGCCCGCAGGTCACGCTGGTGGTGGACCGCGAGGCGGCCGCCCGCCTGGGCGTGAACTTCCGCCACCTGGACAACACGCTCTACAGCCTGTACGGGCAGCGGCAGGTGGCCACCATCTACCAGCCGCTCAACCAGTACAAAGTGGTGCTGGAAGCGCCTGCCTCGTTCACGGAAGGCCCGGCTTCGCTGGCGCAGGTCTACCTGTCGTCGGCCAGCGGTGCACAGGTGCCCTTGTCGGCGCTGGCACGCTGGGTGCCCACCACGGCGGCCATGTCGGTCAATCGGCAGGGCAGTTTTGCGGCCAGCACCATCGCGTTCAACCTGCCCGAGGGCGTGGCCCTGTCGACCGCGCAGCAGGCCGCCCAGGCCGCACTGTCCCGGCTCAACCTGCCGCCCGAGCTTCACGGCAGCTTCCAGGGTACGGCGCGCGCACAGCAGGTCGCCACCGAGAACCAACCGCTGCTCATCCTGGCCGCCATCATCGCCATCTACATCGTGCTGGGCGTGCTGTACGAAAGCCTGGTTCACCCGCTGACCATCCTGTCGACGCTGCCCTCGGCCAGCGTGGGGGCTTTGCTGGCGCTGATGCTGACGGAGACCGAGTTCAGCCTGGTGGCCTTCATCGGCGTGGTGCTGCTGGTGGGCATTGTGATGAAGAACGCCATCATGATGATCGACGTGGCGCTGGACGCCCAGCGCACGCGGGCGCTGGATGCCCGGGCCGCCATTCACCAGGCGGCGGTGCAGCGGCTGCGGCCCATCCTGATGACCAGTGCAGCGGCCATGCTGGGCGCGCTGCCGCTGGTGCTGGGCGGTGGCGAAGGCGCGGACCTGCGTCGACCACTGGGCATTGCCATCGTGGGCGGCCTGCTGTTGAGCCAGTTGCTGACCCTGTACACCACGCCGGTGGTGTACCTGGGTCTGGAGCGCCTGCGGCAGCGGCTCAGTCGATGAGCCAGGCCGGCGTGTCGTCCGACTGGCTCATGAGTTCGATCTGCTGGCGCAGGGCGTCGGCCTGCTGCTGCCAGTACACGCCCGAGTCGAACCACGGAAAGGCCGCGGGGAAGGCCGGATCGTGCCAGCGGCGGGCGATCCAGGCGCTGTGGTGGATGAGGCGCAGCGTGCGCAGGGGCTCGATGAGCTTGAGTTCGCGCCAGTCGAATTCGCACACGCTCTCGTATCCGTCGAGCAGGGCGTCCAGCTGGCGGGTGCGCTCGGCCCGTTCGCCGCTGAGCAGCATCCACAGATCCTGCACGGCCGGACCCATGCAGGCGTCGTCCAGGTCCACGAAGTGCGGGCCGTCCGGCGTCCACAGGATGTTGCCGGGATGGCAGTCGCCGTGCAGCCGGCGCAGACGCAGGCCGTCCACCCGGGCAAAGGCCTCGTCGGCCAGGTCCAGCGCCTGGTCCGCCACACCCAGCCACATGGCCCGTTGATCCGGCGGCAGCAGGGGGCTGTCGGCGAGGCTGTCGCGGGCCGACCGGCCGGTCTCGGCCACGCCCATGGTCAGGCGGTGGGCGAAGGGGCGGCGCGCGCCCACGGTGTGCAGGCGTCCCAGAAAACGGCCCAGCCAGCGCAGGACTTCGGGGTCTTCCAGTTCAGGCGAGCGGCCACCGCGGCGGGGCGTGAGGGCCAGCCGATGCAGACCGAGCACGCCCAGGGAGGGCAGGGTGCCCAGCAGGCGCACCGTGCCCTCGGGGGCCTGAGCCAGCGTGGCGGGCACACGCTCGGGCACCAGGGCAAGCGGCAGTGGCGGCACGGCTGGTACCTCGGCCTCCATCAACTCGAGCGCGAAGTCGTGTTCTTCGAGGATCTGGTCGTCGGTCCAGCGGCTGGCCCGGTAGAACTTGGCCACCGCCATGCCGCCGTCGTCCAGCCCGATCTGAAAGACGCGGTTTTCGTATGAGTTCAGCTGCAGCAGCCGGCCGTCCACGCGGTGGCCAAAGGCCTCGATGGCATCCAGTACCAGATCGGGCGTCAGGTCGGCGTAAGGGGTCTGGCTGTCTGCGGGTGGGCTCGAAAGCGGGGCGTCGTCGTGGTCGGGCATGGCCTGATTAGGCCACACGCCTTTCAGCGTGCCACGGGCGTCGTGGCGCAGCCCCACTGCACGAGCTGATCGTTGAGCAGGTGGATGACCAGCCCCGCGAGGGCGAGTTGCGCCGCCAGGGGCGCCGCGGCCGCCGCGATGTCGGCACCGTTGTCGGCCGGGATCAGCGTCAATGCGATCACCGCACCGGCAAACGGCAGGCACGCCGCCAGACTGCCCGCGGTCAGGGCGCGCCAGCTCAGATGCCGCCGCCGTCCGAAGGCGCGCAGCATGCCCAGGCGCCAGGCGGCGTGGAAGAAGTTGACAACCAGCACGATGGACAGGACCAGCACGCCGATGAGAGGAGCAAGCGCATTCATGGTCCCGGCAGAATAGCCGGGGCCCGCAAAAGATCAAGGGTTTTCCCTTGGATCAAGGGGGGCCGTCCCGTGCGGAATCCACGGGATGGAAGGCGGGCCGCCTCGGGCCCCTCGCCCGAGGTGGTCAGTCCAGCTGCGCAGCGGCGGCCAGGGCCCTCAGGATGCCGGTGTTGATGTCGCCGAAACCCATCAGCATGCCCTCAGCCGCATCCCGGATGTCGAAAAGCGTGTTGCCCTCGATGGCCTTGACGAGCTTGAAGTAGGGCTCGTACGGCCCGGTGCCTTCGGCCAGGGCCTGGTAGACCCGCTCGGGCACGGGAATGGTCTTGAGCAACTGGGGAAAGGGCTGCATGAACATCCGGTCCAGCAAGGAGAACACACCGCAGATGAAGAGCTCGCCCCGCGTTTCGTCGTCGGCATGGGCGGCGCGGGCCAGCTCTTCCATCAGCAGGCCCCGGCGCACGGCCGCAAACATGACGGGCCGCATGTTGGGGTCCTTGCTGGCGGTGGCCAGCAGGAGCGCCAGCCAGCGCTTGAGCCGCTGGTAGCCCAGGATCATGATGGCGTGGCGGAACGAGCTGATCTCCACCGACAGCCCGAAGGCCGGCGAGTTGATGTAGCGCATCAGCTTGTAGGCCAGGGGCGGATCGCGCTTGAGCGTGTGCTCGAGGTCTTCGATGTCGGCCTGCCGGTGCACCTGATCGATCAACTGCACGATGACCTGCAGGGCAGGCTGGTCGGCCGGCTTGCCGCTGTCGTGGATGGCGTCGTCGATGGGCCAGCCGAGCACGGCCATGGCCCCACGGCGGAAGCTCGTTTCCATGTCGGCCACAGTCTCGATGCCGGCCTGCACGTGCACGATGTGGCGGGCCACGCCGTCCGGGTTGAAGCCGACGCCCCCCGTGGTCTGGTCGACACGCCGGTCTTCCGAGAAGTCGATGATGGCGTGCTTGAAGCACGGCAGCACCTCCCGTGGCAACTCTGTCAGCGGACGCCCCTTGAGCAGCAGCGTGCTGCCATTGGCGTGCAGTGCGCGGATGACCTCCACGTTGGCCGGATCGGCGGCCATGAAGGCCGGGATCTCGATCAGCCACTGAGGAGCAGGCTTGCTGACCATGAGGTCATGGAGCAGGGTCTCGCTGACCACATTCAGCCAGGCCGCCGGCCCGCCGGCCGGCCAGACGGTCTCGAGGGCCTGGAGCAGGGCGGTGGGATCCAGCCGAGCGCCAGGCGTCAGCGGAAAGACCGACAGACGCGTGGCGATCACGTTGCGCTGCCGGTCGATCACCGGGCTGTAGGCCAGTGCAGTCTGCGAAAGAATGGGATGGTCCATGAGGGGGCGATGCGGGGGAAATCAGCCGATGTATTGAAAGAGGGACATTTTCTGGACCGCAGCATAACTGCGCAGGGCGGCGTCGTAGCCGGTCTGCTGGCCCTGGAAGCGAGAAATCGCCTCGATCATGTCGAGGTCCTCCGCGTTGGACTTCTCGTTCTGGGCTGCCAGCTTGAGTGACCCGATGCGGCTTTCGATGCCGTCCATGCGGTTCAGGGCTTCACCCACCTCGGCACGGGCCGCCTGCATGTTGCCCATCACCTTGTCCAGGTCCTTCAGACCGTTGTTCACGGTGGCCCGCAGGTCGGTGCTGGTGGCGTTGCTCTGCTGTAGGCCGGCGATGGCGGAAGTCAGGGCGTCGAACACATTGACGCCGACCAGATTGCCCTGCTCATCCCGCCCCTGCATCCAGGTGCGCTGGCCGTCCACCGTCAGGCTCACCTGCTCACTGGAGCTGGCCTGGATGCGACCCCGCTGGCCGTTGTACTGCACGGTGCCCGGCGCGGTGTTCGACACCTCGGTGAACGGGGTGTCGGACAGGCCCTGGCCGCCGAAGACGTAGCCGCCGCTGCCGTCCGGCCGGTTGGCGATGGACAGCAACTGCTTGCGGATCTCGACCAGCTTCTTGGCCAACGCATCGCGCTCGCCGTCGGAGTAGGAGCCGTTGCCGGCCGCCACCATGGTTTCGCGGGCACTCTGCAGCAGTTCCACCGCATCGCCCAGCGCCGACTCGGCAATGCCCATGGCGTTGCGGCTGGCGTCCAGCGCACGCTTGTCGGTGTCGTTGCGGGCGATGGACGCGAGCGCTCGCTCGGCCCGGGCCGCCGCCGTCGGGTCGTCGCTGGCCAGGTTCACGCGTTTCCCCGACGTCAGCTGCGTCTGCGTGCGGCTCAGATCCTGCTGGCGGCTTTGCAGGTTGTTGATGGACTGCTCATAGGCATAGGCGGTGGACAGGCGCATGATGAACTTCCTTGCGTATCACTGCGACACGCTGAGCAGCGTGTCGAAGACTTTCTGAGCCACCTGCAGCACCTTCGCTGCGGCCTGGTAGCTCTGCTGGAACTGGATCAGGCGTGCCGCCTCTTCGTCGAGGTTGACCCCCCGGGTCGATTCCAGCGTCTGTGTGGCCTGGGTTTCCAGCGCGCCACTGATGCTGGACGCCGTGCGCCCGCTCTGAACCAGCACGCCCAGGTTGCCGATCATCTGGGAGTACGCGTTCGTCACCGTGGTGACGGAGCCGTTGGAACTCAGCGAGATCAGGTTGCGGTCGCGAAGGTCCAGCATGCCGCGCGCATTGCCGTTGTTGCCGGAGGGGTCCACCGGCGGCTCGATCGTGATGCGGTCGCCGACTTCCGGCACGCCGGTGATGCGCTGCGTGAACAGCGCTGCCCCGCCAGCGTCGTTGTACACGAGGTTCTGCCCAGGCAGCCAGTTGGCCGCGATGACGGTGCCGCTGCCATCGACCACGTCGAAGCCGCTGCCGGTGGCCGGCGCCTGGAACGTGAGCGTCAACGGGGTTGCGGGCAGGGGCCGGCCGGCCGGAGCATTCATGGCCAGCGAGTCCACTGACATGGTGCCGCGGTTCGCATCGGCGGTGTAGGCCACCATCGGCGAGGCGGCTGCGATGTCCTGCGGATTCTGCAGGTTGACGCGCACCGTGATGGCCTTGTCGTTGCCTGCGAACAGCGGATTGCCTTGCAGCACGTTGCCTGCCGCATCCTTCTTGGCCAGGATGCCGAGTTGCTGCTGCGTGTTGATGGCGCTGGTGAAGCTGGCGGCGAAGTCGTTGAGGTCTTTGCGCGTGGTGGCAAGGTCCTTGTTCTGGAAGTCCATCAGCCCACGCAGGCCGCCGCCGACAATCTGGGTGTCGTCCAGCTGGCGCAGGCTGTTGGCCGTCAGGATGCCGACCGCGCCGACCGTGATCCCGTCGGCGTTGGTGGTCTGCATCAGCGCCAGCTCCTGCGCCTGGTTGCTGAGCACCAGCAGCTGCCCGCCACCCAGGAACACGCTCAAGCTGCCATCGTCGGCCTCGATGGTGTTGACCTGCACCAGCTTGTTGAGGCGACTGATGACCTCGTCGCGTCGGTCCATCAGGTCGTTGGGAGGCTGCCCCGTGCCCTTCGCACCGGCGATGTCCTGGTTGAGTCGGGCGATCTGCTTGGCGTAGTCGTTGATCTGTTTGATGTCCGTGCCCATGTCGGAGATCACCCCGGCCTGCAGCTGCTCGATCTGCATGGCGGAAGAACGCACGCGGCTGGCCCACTCCTCGGCGCGCGACAGCACCACCTGGCGCGCCGACATGTCCTGAGGCTGGTTCGCTACGTCGACAAAGGCATTGAGCAACTGGGTGGCGGCATAGCCCAGGCCGGTTTCCCCGGTGGGC
>JAJUHM010000041.1 GCA_029279925.1 Aquabacterium olei | reverse complement strand
GGCCACCGTGGTGCTGAGTGGCGCCGCGATGCTGGCATGGCACGCCGCACGGCCTGACGACACGGCCGGCCACGCCAGCCCCGGTGCGGCCGAGATGCCCTGGCTGGCCCCCAGCCTCGCGGGCACCGAGCCCGATGGCCAGGTGCACGCAGGTGGCGGCCAACTGAGGCTGAGCCCCGAGCTGCTGCGCCGCTTCGATTACTGGCTGACCACGTATGGCGAACGGCCGCTCGAAGCCATCGACGCCGACGTGCGCAGGGACCTGGCCGGCGAACTGAACGCCGAGGCGCAGGCTCAGGCCATGAGCCTGTGGAAGGCCTATGTGGCCTTCAAGGCCGAACTGGCCCGCCTGCCCGCGCTGCCGAGTGGCTCGCTCGAGGCCGAGAGCCTGAGCCGTCAGGTGCAGGCCGTGCGCGCCGTGCGGGCCCGCCACTTCACCCCCGCCCAGGTGCAGGCCTTGTTTGCCCAGGACGATGCCGACGACGACCTGGCGCTGGCTCGTCTGCGCATCCAGCAGGACAGCACGCTGAGCGCCGGCGAGCGCAGCCGTCGACTCACGGACCTGCAGGCCCGCCTGACGCCGGCCCAGCGCGAGGCGGAAGCCGCCCCGCTGCTGCACCAGACGGTGCGCGAGGCCGTGGAGGCCGCCCGCGCCCGCGGTGCCGATGCCGCCGAGGTGCAGGCCATCCGCACCCGCCTGGTCGGCCCGGAAGCCGCGGCCCGCCTGGCTGCACTCGATGACGCCGAAGCCGCCTGGCAGGCCCGCGTGCAACGCTACCGCCACCTGCTGCAACACGATCCCCAAGAAGCGGCCGCCCACAAGGCCGCGCAGTTCAGCGAGACGGAACAGCTCCGCCTGGCTGCCTACGAGCCCTGACCCCGAAGAGGAGACAACCCTGATGATGAAGCGCACCCTGACCCGCGTGGTGGCCGCCCTGGCCATCGCCACCGGCACCCTGACCGCCATGGCGCCCGCCCAGGCGCAGACGGGCACCTACACGCAGACGCGTTACCCGGTCGTGCTGGTGCATGGCCTGTTCGGCTTCGACTCGCTGGCCGGCTCGCTCGACTACTGGTACAAGATCCCGCAGGCCCTGCGTGCGGGCGGTGCCCAGGTCTACGTGGCCAAGGTGTCGGCCGCCAACTCGACCGAGGTGCGCGGCGAGCAGCTGCTGACGCAGGTGCGCGAGATCCTCGCGATCTCGGGTGCGAAGAAGGTCAACCTGATCGGCCACAGCCACGGCGGCCCGACCACGCGCTACGTGGCGGGGGTCGCTCCGGAGATCGTCGCGTCCGTCACCAGCATCGGCGGCGTGAACCGCGGCTCGGCCGTGGCCGATGCGCTGCTCAAGATCGCCCCGGACGGCTCGCCCTTGAACGGGACCCTGGCCGGTGCAGTGGACAGCACGCTGGTCGCCCTGATCGAAAAGCTTGCCGGCCAGCCTGCGCTGCCGCGTGATTCGGGCGCCGCACTGGTGTCGCTCAGCACCGCCGGCAGCGCGAAGTTCAACCAGCGCTTCCCCGCCGGTGTGCCCACCAGCGGCTGCGGCGACGGCGAGCACGTGGTCAAGGGCGTGCGCTACTACTCGTGGGGCGGCAACCGCACGCTCACCAACCCGCTCGACATCAGCGACCCGCTGTTGGCCGCCACGGGCCTGCTCTTCAAGGGCGAACCGAACGACGGCCTGGTGGCCGCGTGCTCGATGAACCTGGGCAAGGTCATCCGCACCGACTACCGCATGAACCACCTCGACGAGGTCAACCAGGTGCTGGGCCTGGTCAGCCTGTTCGAGACCAACCCGGTCGAGGTGTTCCGTCAGCACGCCAACCGGCTGAAGAACGCGGGCCTCTGAGCCCGCCCACGCCGGCCTGGCGCGAGGTCAGGCCGGCGTCACCCCGTCGGCCTTGAACATCGTCTTGATGCCACGGATGGCCTGGCGGATGCGCGATTCGTTTTCGATCAGCGCAAACCGCACATGGTCGTCGCCGTGGTCACCGAAGCCGATGCCGGGTGACACGCACACCTTGGCCTTCTCCAGCATCTGGCGCGCGAACTCGATCGAGCCCAGGTGCTGGTAGGCCTCGGGGATCTTCGCCCAGATGTACATCGAAGCCTTCGGCTTGTCGACCATCCAGCC
This sequence comes from Aquabacterium olei, assembly GCA_029279925.1. Taxonomy (GTDB): domain Bacteria; phylum Pseudomonadota; class Gammaproteobacteria; order Burkholderiales; family Burkholderiaceae_C; genus Aquabacterium; species Aquabacterium olei_A. Next base: position 12,967 of record JAJUHM010000041.1, on the reverse strand, counting down.
CGCCTCGTGCAGCCCCTTGACCAGCACGTCGCGGCGCTTCTGGTACTGCGCGGCGATGTCCTTCACGCACTGCTGATCGCCTTCCAGCGCGGCAATGGCAGCCACCTGCAGCGGCGTGAAGGTGCCGTAGTCGTGGTAGCTCTTGATGCGAGCCAGTGCGGCCACCAGATCCGGGTTGCCGACCATGAAGCCGATGCGCCAGCCCGCCATGTTGTAGCTCTTGCTGAGCGTGAAGAACTCGACCGCAATGTCCTTGGCGCCGGGCACCTGCATGATCGACGGGGCCTTCCAGCCGTCGTAGACGATGTCGGCATAGGCCAGGTCGTGCACGACGAAGATGTCGTGCTTCTTCGCCAGCGCCACCACACGCTCGAAGAAGTCCAGCTCCACGCACTGCGCCGTCGGATTGGACGGGAAGCCGAGGATCATCATCTTCGGCTTGGGGTAGCTGCCGCGGATGGCCTTTTCCAGTTCGGCAAAGAAGTCCACGCCCGGCACCAGCGGCACCGAGCGGATGTCGGCCCCGGCGATCACGGCGCCATAGATGTGAATGGGGTACGACGGGTCGGGCACGAGCACGGTGTCGCCGCGGTCCAGCGTCGCCAGCATCAGGTGCGCCAGGCCTTCTTTCGAGCCGATGGTGACGATGGCCTCCTTGTCGGCATCGATGTCGACGTCGTAGCGGTCCTTGTACCAGTGCGAGATCGCGCGGCGCAGACGCGGGATGCCCTTCGAGGCCGAGTAGCCGTGGGTGTCGGGCCGCTGGGCCACCTCGGTGAGCTTGGCGACGATGTGCGGTGGCGTGGCCCCGTCGGGGTTGCCCATGCTCATGTCGATGATGTCTTCCCCGCGGCGGCGGGCGGCCAGCTTGAGTTCGGCCGTGATGTTGAAGACGTAGGGGGGAAGGCGGTCGATGCGCGCAAAGCGGCGCTTGCCCGTCAGAGAGGACATGGTGTGGTCTTTCACGTGAGCGCCCGGAACCGTCCGAGCGACGTGACCGCGCAATGTGGCGCAGCCCGCAGCCATCCTAGCCGAAGTGCTGGCAGCGATAATCCCCCGCATGTGTGGAGCCGAAGTCAAACCCCTGTCCGACAGCGTGCGCCGCGTGTGCACGCTGCTTGAAACCCTGGGCCACCCCCATCTGCCGATCGCGCTCGACAACGCCGCGCACACCGCGCAGCAGGCGGCCGATGCACTGGGCGTGTCGCTGGGTCAGATCGCCAAGAGCATCATCTTTCGCCTCAAGCCCGATGACCGCGCCGTGCTGGTCGTGACCAGCGGCGACCGCCGGGTCGACGAGCACAAGGTGCAGGCGCTGGTATGCGGTGCGGGCCAGTCGCTGGGCCGCGCGAATGCCGAGTTCGTGAAGGCGCGCACGGGCTTCACGATCGGTGGGGTGTCGCCGCTGGGGCATGTCGAACCGCCGGTGGTGCTGCTCGATGAAGAGCTGGGCCGCTTCGATGTGATCTGGGCGGCGGCCGGCCACCCCAACGCGGTCTTCAAGCTGACGCTGGCCGACCTGGTGGCGTGGACGCAGGCGCCCGTGGTGGATGTGACGGTGCGCTGACGCCCGGCGATCAAGCCAGGGTCTTCGGCGGATTGCCCTTGTCGGGCGGGCCGCCCCGGTGCGATTTGGTCCAGCTGTAGTCGGCCGGGCGTTCGTCGCTGACGCCCGCGAGGCCGACGTGGTCGCCCAGCTCGGTGCTGATGACCACGTGGCGGTGCAGGGGCTGGCCCTCGGCACTGCGCGCCTTGCGCTGCGCTTCGGCAAAGGCCAGCGCCTCGGACAGTTCCCCATCCGCAAAGCCCTGCACGCCCGGGCCTTGCTCGCTCAACCAGTAGACGACGATGCTCATGCCGCGATCATCGCACCTCCGCTCAGGCGGCCGGCTGCAAGCCGACGTCTTCGGGGGCCACACGGGCGGGCGCGGCCAGGTCCACCGGTGTGTCGGGCGTGACCAGCGACGACACCTCGCGCACGGCGTCGAACACGGCATCGGGATCGGTGTGGTGCACCATGTGGCCGGCCCCCGGCACGATGTGCAGCCGGGACTGCGGCAGGCGGTCCTGCACGCGCTTTGAATGCCAGCCCGAGGTGATGAGCCGGTCATGCTCCCCCGCCACCAGCACCACGGGCACTTGAAGGCGGCTGTGCCGCGCACGCTGCACGACAGACGACGGGATCAGCATCGCGGCCTCGGCTGCCGCGGTCTGGATCGACAGCGGGCGCAACGTCATCCACTTCGGGTAGCGCGCGTTGAAATCCCGACGCACCGCGCTGTCGCCGGGTGAGAACACGCGCCACATCGTCGGCCCCCAGATCGCCCGCGACAACAGCGGCGACAAGGTGTTCGCCATCAGCGGCCCCAGCAAGGGCATGGCCGGCAGGCTGTTGATCAGCACGTCGAAGCGTGGCGCGGGCGTGTAGTAGCCGCCCACCAGCACCAGGCCCTTGAGCTCGCTCGGCGCCTGCTCGGCCATGGCCACCGCCACCAGCGTGGCCCAGGAATGGGCGAGCACCACGGGACGGTGCACGCCCAGCAAGGTCAGGGCCTGCAAGAACAGCCGGGCCTGCTCATCGGGTGTGTAAAGGCGGCCGGACGGGCGGGAGCTGTGCCCGTAGCCCGGGCGGTCGAACACGAACACGTGGTACTGCCGAGCGGCGCGCTCCACCAGCCCGCTCATCTCCATCTCCTGACCCATCATGCCCATGCCGTGCAGGAGCACCAGCGGCGGCGCAGCCGGGTCGCCATGCCGGGTGTAGTGCAGGCGCACCCCGTCCACTTCGACGAAGTGCCCGGTCGGCGGGTTCTCGGCTTCCACCCGCGTGCGCTGGCGGTTCACGTACCAGGCGCTGGCTCCCAGGGCGGCCATGGCCCCCAGCGCCACAGCCCAGGTGGACGGCCGCGCAGCCGCACGGCGTACCGACCGCGCCGCCGGCTGAAGGGCGGCTGCCGCATCGTGCAGGCGGGCGACCGGGACGGATCCGCGCACGGATCCACGCGTGAGAGGGGACAGGGACATGACGGCTCCTCTGAAGGGTTCAGGATCCCGTCGTCCGGCAAACCGGATGCCTGCCGAGCCGCCACCCGCCTCAGGACGAGGCGCGGGCAGGCTCAGCTTTCGAGTGCGCGCTGGTACAGGCTGCGCTTCGGCGCCGCGAACACGCGCCGCACCATGGGCTCGAAGAACTCGAGGGGCAGCGTCTCGGCCTCGGGGTCGAAGGCCGCCGCGTCGTAGCGCTCGCAGAAATGCGCGGTGCGGCGGTAGAGCTCGGTCTGGTCCTTGAAGCGCTCGCGCAGGTTGCGGTCCATGCCCAGGTGGTGGAAAAAGTAGTAGCCCTGGAAGATGCCGTGGTGGGCCACCATCCAGTGGTTTTCCTCGCTCACGAAGGGCTGCAGGATGACGGCCGCCACGTCCGCATGGTTGTAGCTGCCCAGCGTGTCGCCGATGTCGTGCAGCAGCGCGCACACCACGTACTCCTCGTCCTGCCCGTCGCGGTGGGCCAGCGTGGCCGTCTGCAGGCAGTGCGTGAGCCGGTCAACCGGGAAGCCGCCGAAGTCGCCATCGAGCAGTTTCAGGTGCGTCAGCACGCGGCCGGGCAGCTCGCGGGCGTAGGCGCCGAACTCGCGCGCGATCACGGCCCAGTCTTCGGGCGTGCCGTCGCGCATGTGGTGGAAGGTGGCAGTGGGGGGCGCAGCAAGGGTCATGCGCCCACTGTGCGCCGGCGACGCAGCCGCTTCAACCGGGAAAGCCAGCACCCCCGGGTCAAGTCAGGGCGCGCTCAGGTGGGCGTGGGGTACTTGACCGCATTCTTCACCAGCTTGTCCTGCACGGCCGCCTCCAGGTCGATGCCGGTCTGCATCGCGATCTGCATGAGGTAGAGCATCACGTCGGCCATCTCCTCGCCGATGTGCTGGCGCGTGGCCGGGTCGTCGGCCGCGTGGGCCGATTCTTCCGGTGTCATCCACTGGAAGATCTCGGCCAGCTCGGCCGCCTCGACCATCAGCGCGGTCGACAGGTTCTTGGGGGTGTGAAACGGCTGCCAGCCGCGCGCGTCGGCGAACGCGCGCAACTGGGCCTGCAGGTGCGTCAGGTCCATGGGCCGGGCATTCAGGCGATCTTCACGACGACACGGCCGCGCACCTGGCCGTCCAGCAGCTTCTGCGCTGTGGGGATGGCGTCGGCCAGCGAAATGGTCTCGGTGATCAGCGCCAGCTTGCCCGGGTCGAGATCACGGCCGAGGCGCGCCCAGGCTTCCAGGCGCTTCTCGCGCGGGGCCATCACGCTGTCGATGCCCTCCAGCGTCACGCCGCGCAGGATGAAGGGCGCCACCGTGGCCGGGAAGTCCATGCCGCCGGCCAGACCGCAGGCGGTGACCACGCCACCGTACTTCGTGCTGGCACACACATTGGCCAGCGTGTGGCTGCCCACGGTGTCCACCGCCCCGGCCCAGCGCTCTTTGGCCAGCGGCTTGCCCGGGTTGCTGAACGCGCTGCGCTCGAGGATCTCGGCTGCGCCCAGGTTCTTGAGGTAGTCGGCCTCCTGCGGACGGCCGGTCACGGCCACCACGGTGTAGCCGAGCTTGGCCAGCAGGGCCACGGCCACGCTGCCCACACCGCCCGCGGCCCCGGTCACGACGATCTCGCCGCGGTCCGGCGTCACGCCGTGGCGCTCCAGCGCCAGCACGCACAGCATGGCCGTATAGCCCGCTGTGCCGATGGCCATCGCCTGTTCAGGGGAGAAGGCCGATGGCAGCGGCACCAGCCAGTCGCCCTTCAGCCGGGCCTTCTCGGCCAGGCCGCCCCAGTGGGTTTCGCCCACGCCCCAGCCATTGAGCACCACCTGATCGCCGGGCTTCCAGTCGGCGTGCGTGCTGGTCTCGACGGTGCCCACCAGGTCGATGCCCGGCACCATCGGAAACTGGCGCACCACAGGGGATTTGCCGGTGATGGCGAGCCCGTCCTTGTAGTTCAACGTCGATGCGGCCACACGCACCGTGACGTCCCCATCGGGCAGTTGGGCGTCGTCGATGGACTCGAGGGCAGCGCGGTAGCCTTGTTCGTCCTTGCGGATCAGGATGCCTTGAAACACGTCTTGTCTCCATGCGGTTGGCGGGATGCGGAGGGCAGCATACTGCCTTGCCGCCCCCGCCGTGCGGCTTGCCCCCATGGGCTCAAGTACCCCCCGCGGTGTCCGATATCCCATCAGGCGCCTGTTCCGACATCTCCGACATCCCATGTTCCCTTCCCTGGTCTCAGCCCGGCGCCCGGCTCGTGCCCCCCGCGGGTTCACGTTGATCGAGGTCCTGCTCGTCGTCGCGCTCCTGGGCGTGCTGGCCGCCATCGCCCTGCCCGCCTACAACAGCCATCAGGACCGTCTGCGCGCCCGCACCGCCGTGCAGGACATCGCCACCCTGTCCGTCCAGATCCAGCGCCACTGGGACGATCACCGCGCCTTTCCGGACAGCCTGGCCGCCATCGGGGCCGCCCGCAACGACCCCTGGGGTCGCCCCTACGTCTACTACAACGTCGATGCGAACGGCCGCGGTGGCGCGCGCAAGGATCGGGATCTCAACCCCATCAACAGCGACTTCGACCTCTACAGCCTCGGCCCGGACGGCGCCACCAAGAGCCAGATCTCCCAGAAGGACAGCCTGGACGACGTGCTTCGGGGCCGTGACGGTCAGTTCGTCGGTGTGGCCACCGATTTCTGACGGAGCCCATGGCAAGGTCCACGCCCCTGTCTCTGCGCACGCTGTTGAGCCAGCGGCTGGCCCATCGCCTGTTCGCCCTCTTCCTTCTGGCCGCCGTGCTGCCCCTGGCGCTGTCGGACGGCATCTCGCACATCGCGGTGCGGGAGGTGGCCCAGACCCTGGACGAACGCGCCAGGGCCGACACCACGCGACGCACGGCACGGCAGGTGTTCGACCGGTTGCTGGCGGGCAAGACGCTGCTGGCCGCCACCCCGGCCGCCGACCCCGTCCGTGACGGCCTGGCTGCGGCCTGGCTTCCGGGGCTGGAGCGGGTCTTCCAACGGCTGTCGTGGCTGGACGATCGGGGCCGCACCGCCTGGTCCAGCGACCCGGCCGTCGACCTGGGCCGACGCTGGGAAACGGCCCAGGCCGGCCCCTACAACCGGCCGCCGATCCCCGAGTCGCGCGGCGACCACCGCATCGAGGTCCGCCTGCGCGTGGCCACCGGTGCCGACCACGCCCCCCAGGTGCTGCTGGCCGTGAGCCGGGACGGCCTGATCCGCTGGATCGGCGAGCTTCGCGCCGACCACCTGTGGGCGCCGGTGCTGGATGCCGGCCACGACGGCCTGTGGCGGGTGCGCGATGCCCGGGGCGTTGAACTGGCCCGGCTGGGCGGTGGCGACGCGCTGCGCACGGACAGCGACGCTCCCGAGCTGCGCACCGAGAGCCGGCTGTTCCTCGGGGCCGAGTTCGGCGCCGGCGACTGGGTGTTCGAGCAACGCAGCCCGCAGCCCGAAGTGCGCTGGATGGGTCAGCCGCTCAGCGTGTGGTTGGGGCTGGTGGCCGCTGCGACGCTGCTGGGCATTGCGCTGCTGTGCCTGTGGCAGCTGCGTCGCACGCTCAGGCCGCTGGCCGAGCTGACGGACGGCGCACGCCGGGTGGCAGAAGGCCGCCGCGGCACGCGGGTGCAGACGGACCGCGCCGACGAGATCGGCGTGCTGGCCCGGGCCTTCAACGACATGGCCGCCCGCATCGACGACCGTGAGCAGCAGCTGGTGCACCGCGCCGTGCACGACAGCCTGACCGGGCTGCCGAACCGGGACGGTCTGCACGAACGGCTCCAGAGCCTGCTGGACGCGCCAGGCGCCGCAGCCCGCCTGGCCGTGCTGTTCATGGACCTGGATCACTTCAAGGACGTCAACGACAGCCGTGGTCACCAGGCAGGCGACCAGATCCTGCGCCTGGTGGCCCAGCGCCTGCACGAGGCGGTGCCGCCGGGCACGTTCGTGTCCCGGCTGGGCGGAGACGAGTTCGTCATCGTGCTGCCCGAGGCCGACGAGCACGATGCCGTCGCGGTGGCCCAGGCGGTACTCGGCCGCATCTCGGCGCCCTACGAGCTGGGCACCAGCACCCATGTGCTGGGCGCCAGCCTGGGCATCGCCCTGAGCCCGGGGCACGGCCGCACGGCCGCCGAACTGCTGCGTTGCGCCGACATCGCGCTGTACGCCGCCAAGGCCGACGGGCGGGGCCGGCATCAGGTCTTCCAGCGCGCGCTGGACCTGGCCGCCCGCCAACGCGTCAGCCTGCTGGCCGAACTGCGCCAGGCCCTGGCCCGCAACGAGTTCGTGCTGCACTACCAGCCCCGCGTGCGCCCGGCCGACGGCGCGATCGACTCGGCCGAAGCCTTGATCCGCTGGCAGCACCCGGTGCGCGGCCTGCTGTATCCGGGCCACTTCATCGAGGTGGCCGAAACCGGCGGGCTGATCGGCGAGATCGGCCTGTGGGTGCTGGATGCGGCCTGTGCCCAGATCGCGGCCTGGCGCAACCAGGGCCTGCTGCTGGGCCGGGTGTCGGTCAATGTCTCGCACCAACAGCTGGCCGATGGCGCGCTGGTGGCCCATGTGCGCGATGCCCTGGCGCGCCACCATGTGCCGCCCCAGGCGCTCGAGCTGGAGGTGACCGAAAGCCTGCTGGTGGGCGACGCCGCCGCGGCACGCGCCCAGCTCGCCGAGCTGCGCCAGTGGGGCATCTCGATCGCACTGGACGATTTCGGCACAGGCTACTCGTCGATGGCCATCCTGCGCCAGCTGCCGATCGACGTGATGAAGATCGACCGGGCCTTCGTGACGGACCTGGGCCGGGACGACGGCGCCATGGCGATGGCCTCTGCCATCGTGGCCATGGCCAAGGCACTTCGGCTGCACCTGGTGGCCGAAGGCATCGAGACCGAAGGCCAGGCCACCATCCTGCGCGAGATGGGTTGCGACGAACTGCAAGGCTTCTTCTACAGCCGCCCCCTGCCGCCCGAGGCCTTTCACCTGCTGCCGCGCCACCTGCTGCCAGCGCTGTCGGGCGCCACGCCGGTCCTCGCCTCGCGCCCGGGCTGACGCCGGGGCATCGCCGGTTGGCCAGGGGCGGCCCCGCAATCGGGTCATGCCGACAGGCCCCCAACCGGGCGCGCCCGCGCTACAGTGGTCTTCATGTCACGCCGCCTCTTCCTCGCTCAGTCTTCCGTGGCCCTGCTCGTGCTGGCCGCCACCCGCCAGGCCCTGGCCCTGTCGCTCGCCGACCTCAGCAACCAGGACGCCAGTGCCGGCGTGAAGGCCGCGCTGGAAAAGGGTGCGCTGGCGGCGGTCGGCCTGCTGGGGCGCAGCGGCGGGTTTCTCGACAACCCCAAGGTGCGCATCCCGCTGCCGGGCTACCTCGAAGACGCCGCCCGCCTGCTGAAGATGACGGGCCAGGGCAAACGCGTCGACGAACTCGTGACCTCGATGAACCGGGCCGCCGAAGCCGCGGTGCCGCTGGGGCAGGACCTGCTGGTCGGCGCGGTCAAGTCCATGAGCGTCAGCGACGCCAAGAAGATCCTGACCGGCGGCGACAACGCCGTCACCACCTTCTTTGCCGACAAGACCCGCGCCCCGCTGGGCGAGAAGTTCCTGCCCGTTGTCACCCAGACCACCGAGCAAGTGGGCGCCACCAAGGCCTACGACCGCATCGCCAGCAAGGCCTCGGCTGCGGGCCTGGTCAAGCCGGAAGAAGCCAGTGTGGCCCGGTATGTGACGGGCAAGACGCTCGACGGCCTCTACACCATCATCGGCGAGGAAGAACGCAAGATCCGTCAGGATCCGGTCGGCACCGGCAGCGCCCTGCTGCAGAAGGTGTTCGGCGCAGCCCGCTGAGGCACAGCGCGCTCACCACGCTTCGCGCACCCGCGCGTTGACGGGGTGGGCGTCCAGCCAGCGCACCAGCGCCAGCAGGCCTGCCAGCGACACGAGCGCGCCAGCGCCAAAAGCCCAGGCATAGCCCAGCGTGTCGCCCACCAGCCCGCCCGCCACGCTGCCCAGGGCCGCCAGAGACACCCCCACGCTGCCCAGCAGGGTGTAGTCCGTGCCGGCGTGGGCCGGGTCGGCCGCATCCATCATCAGCGAGAACAGCGCCACGGTCACCATCGTGCCGATGACGCCTTCCAGCATGGTCGCGCCCCACAGCAGCGGCAGCCCGCCCACGCCCAGCGCGGCGGCCACGTACAGCGCATACACGGTGGCCTGCAGCATGCCGCTGCCCAGCAGGGCCGTGCGCCGGCCCACCCGCAGCATCAAGGCCCCACCCAGCGCGGCCCCGAGCAGGCTGGTGCCCGACCCGACCGTGCCTTTCAGCAGCGCCAGGTCGGCCTTGTCCAGCCCCTGGTCCAGCAGAAAGGGCGTGATGAGGCCGGCCCCCATCTGGTCGCCAAAACGGAAGCAGAAGATCAGGCCGGCCAGCGTCAGCACGCCCGGGCGCAGCGCCCGGCTCAGCCACAACCACGCAAGCTGCCGGCCGCGGGGGCGATCGTCCGGCTGCGGCGCAGGCCCGATGGCAGCGGGCTCGCGCATGCGCCACACCGGCAGCGTCAGCAGGGCCAGCAAGGCCGCCATGCCCAGAAAGGTCACTGTCCAGCCCGTGCGCGCAAACACCCACAACAGCAGCCCACCGCCCAGCACCATGCCGAAGCGGTAGGCGCCGACCTGGATGCCGTTGGCCACCCCGCGCTGGCTGGCGCTCAGCAAGCGCACCGCCAGCCCGTCGGTGGCCACGTCCTGCGTGGCGGCAAAGAGGTTGAAGACGAACACGGCGACGAACAGCGCCACGCTGCCTTCGTGAAAGCCCAGCCATGCCATGGCCAGCGCCAGCGCACAGGACGCCAGTTGCATCGACAGCAGCCAGGTGCGGCGCGCACCGTGGTGGTCCACCCAGGGGGCCCACAGCAGCTTGAGCACCCAGGGCGCGGCCAGGAACTGCAGAAAGCCCAGCGCGGTCAGCGACCAGCCGGCGTCGCGCATCAGCACGGGCAGGGCCAGCGTGAAGAAGCCGTAGGGCAACCCCTGAGCCGCGTACAGACAGGCCAGCAGCAACAGCGGGGAAGACGACGAGGGCGGGGCGGGCACACGCATGCCCGCGATGCTAGTCCTTGCGACGCAGCCCCGGATACGGCGTGTCGCTGTCGGGCAGCGGATAGGGGTCGGCCACGTAGGTGGGCCCCTTCATCAGCATGACGATGGCGCAGCCGATGGCCACGGTCAGCACCAGGGTCCAGTGCAGCACCATGCCGCCGATCAGGATGAAGACCAGGCGCAGCGTGTCGGGGTCGTGCGCGCCACTGGCGTCGGTCGGCGGGGCCAGCCACCACGCGACCCCGGCCACCAGCAGGAGCACCGCGGTGCCCACCAGCAGCACACGGGGCAAAAGGCGCCAGATGCGCCATTCAAGGCCGGCGGGCGAGCGCACGGAGCGGGGGTGTTTGACGAGCCAGGGCATGACCACAGATTACGCCAGCGCTTCGCCACCAGGACGGACGTCAGCGTTGGCAATGTGGCTTCATGCGGGCGCGGTGACGGCCGATCGACCCACGATGGGAAAGCTGCCGGGCTCGCGCCCCCCGGCGGTCGGGTCCTTGAACGCCGCCGGCAGCAGGGCCACCTTCAGCGCCTCGATCACCTCGCCCAGCTCTGCCGCGGCCTTGATGCGCGCACCATGGCGCTTGAGCGCGCCTTCGGCGGTTTCGACAAAGCGCGGGTTGCGCGTCTCGTTGGCTCCGGCGATCAGCGCGCGCACCGCGGCCTCCTGCTTGCCTTCCAGGCTCAGGGCCATGGCCGCCTGCACGCGCGCATTGACGGCCTGGTAGGCCGCACGCAGCAACTCCTTGTGCGTGTCGAGCTCGGCCGCGCCGCTGAGCACGTCCAGCGTCACGCGCGAGGAACAGAAACGCGCCCCGATGGCGCTGACGGTGCGGTCGGCGAAGTCGCGGTTCGACACCCGCTCGGCGATCAGGCCCAACAGCGTCACCATGTTGGTGGCCGCCTCGAAATCGCCGGCAGGCGACATCAGGTCGCGCACCATTTCCTCCAGCAGCGGCGCCAGGTCGGAGGTGCGCTTGCGCTGGCACAGGATCAGGGCCTGCACCGTGTCGGCAAAGCGCTTGAGCCGCAGGTTCAGCGGGTCCTTGCTCAGGGCCCGCGTCAGGTCGTCGGCACAGCGCTGCAGCGTGCGGTCGTCGTCACCCAGGTACTTGCAGAACGACAGCACCACCATGGCGATCGGGTCGAACATCCTCGAGCCCGCCCCGATGCGCACCACCCGCTCCATCAGGCGCTCGGCCTGGGCCTTGCGCCCCGTGTACAAGGCCATCAGCCCCGCCTTCTGCAGCCGCACGATGGACGAGGGCGTGATCTCGCACGCCATGGCAAAGGTCTCGTAGGCCCCGTCCATCTCGCCCTGGTTGAGCTGCACCTTGCCCATCACGTCGTACGCGTCGGCATACGACTTGTGGTCGGCAATCAGGTTCTCGAGCGTGGTGCGGGCCTCCTGCAAGTGGCCTTCCGCACCCTGCACGCGGGCGATGCCGAGCCGGGCCCACGGCAGCGCCCGCTCCTTCGTGACGACCTCGTACAGGTGCTGCGCCATCTCGATGCGCCCCTGGCTGATGGAGATCTCGGCGCCGATGCGTGCGGTGTACAGCCAGTAGGGCTTGCGCTCCTCGAAATGCTGCAGGCACAGCTCGGCCGCCTCGTCCATGCGGTTGGCCTCGATGGCGTCGAAGATGGTCTTGAGCTCGCGCTTACGCAGGCGGGCCAGCACGATGCGCTCCATCAGCGCATTGGCGGTGTAGGGCTTGAGCAGGTAGCCGTCCAGCGCGGCCTCGGCGGCCTCGGCCACACAGCCGTAACTCGCCTCGCCCGTCACCATCACGAAGGTGGTCGACAGGGGCAACAGGCCCTTCTGGCGCAGGTCATCGAGCAGATCGCGGCCGGTGTACTGCGTGCGGTCGAAGTGGTACTCGCACACCACGAGGTCATACGGACTGACCTCGAGGCGCTTGCGGGCGTCCTGCGCACGGCCCACTTGCTGGATGTTGTGGATGCCGTACTCGCGCAGCTGCGACACCAGGATGCTGCGCGACAAAGGGTTGCTGTCGACAACAAGGGCGCGGATCTGGTGACGGTCTGCATCCAGGTGGAACATCCGGCCAGCATACCGCCGGGGACGGCGCCGCAATCGATGGAACAGGCAGGTTCCTCCCGGTTTCCCACACGTTCGGCGTGACGCCTGTCACGCAAGGTGCCCGGCACATCATCCTGTAGCATGTGTTTCAAAACCTTTCTGCCCCGTCCCGAGATGACCTGCCGGTTTCCGATTCCCCCTTTGCGGGCCGCCTGGCTCCTGGCTGCCACCACGCTGCTGACCGCCTGCGCCGTCCAGCCCGATCGCCAGGGGCGCCTGCAGTTTCAGGTGGACAACGCCGAACTCTTCGGCCAGACGGTCGATGCCTTTCGCATGCCGGATGGCAGCGAAGCGCGGTTGCGGGTGCTCAACGGCCAGTACTCGATCAAGTTGCAGAAGTACCTGCGCGTGATCCCGCTGGACAAGGCCACCACCGTCAAGGTGCAGTCGGTGAGCCAGGTCAACGGCCGCACGCTCATCGTGCTCGACAAGGCCGAACGCAACTGCAATTTCAAGACGCACCTGATCTCGTTGCAGGGCGCCGAGGTGCTGGCCTGGGACTTCGGGGACTGCAACACCGTGCCCGTCGTCAACACCTATGCCGACGCGGCCACCTTCGACTTCGCCTACCCGAACAAGACCATCCGCTTCACCTACCAGGACGCGCGCCTGCTGCGCGCGGACTACGCCGGCCCGCCCCCCGGCGCCCCGGCCGCCGCCGCGGGCCCCCTGCCGCGCACCGCGGCACGCCATCAACCTGGCCTGCCCAGTGCCCCCACGACCGAGCGGCCCAGC
>JAJUHM010000040.1 GCA_029279925.1 Aquabacterium olei | reverse complement strand
CGCGGTGAGCCTGGGCAGGTGCAGCGTGAAGCGCAGGGCGGCGGCCCGCGCGCGCGCTTGCGCGAACACGGCCTCGGCGTGCGGCAGGTCGGCCGGGGTCAGCTCGGCGGTGTCGCAGTAGCGCTGGATGGGGATGTAGCGTGCGGGCAGGTCAGGCTGCGTGAGGTCGCTGGACAGGCGCTGCACCAGCAGTTCGTGCACACCGTGGTCGTGCAGCAGCCGGATCAGCGCAGGCAGCTCGCTCAGGTTGCGGCGCATCAGCACCATCACCCCGCGCACGTGCAGGGGGCTGTCGGCGGCATTGCGGGCGGCCATGAGCCGGCCCAGGTTGCGCACCACCTTGTCGAACGAGGCGCCCACCCGGATCGATTCGTACACCGCGGCGCTGGCCCCGTCGAGCGACACCGACAGCGAGCGCAGGCCGCTGGTGACGCAGCGCCGCGCGCGGGCCTCGGTCAGCAGCGTCAGGTTGGTGTTGGTGGAGACGTCGATGCCCTGCCGGGCGGCCAGCGCCACCATGTCGAAAAAGCGAGGGTGCAGCATGGGCTCGCCCAGGCCCTGCAGGTGCAGCCGCTTGAGCTGGGGCAGCTGCGCGAGGATGGCGGCGAACTGCTCGAACGGCAGCTCGCCGACCGTGTCGCCGCGGTCGTTGACGGTGCACATGCGGCACGCGAGGTTGCAACGCCCGATGGGCTCGATCTGCGCGAAGTCGGGCAGGGCGGGTGCAACCGGGATGGGCGCGGGCCGGGACAGCGTCATCGGGCAGTGGCCTCAGCGAGGGCGGTTGTTGAGGGGGTGCGGCACCGGCCCGGCACCTGCGGCCGTGCCCGGGGCGTAGGCAGTGGCGGTGGGCGCGGGCGCGGCGTGCGGGCGGTAGACGGCCAGCCAGCGGCGCAGCACCTCGCGCGGCACGGGCTGGCGCTGAGCCAGCACCCACGGCAGGCCACCAAGCGCCGCCCGCAACACCGGCCAGGCCATGCCCGCAGCCCGGGCCTGGCGCAGCACCACGCGGGATTCGTCCCACGCCCAGCGCAGCGGCAGGCGCAGCCAGGGAATCCACAGGCGGTTGCGCAGGGTGGTCAGCTGGCGCTGGACGGCATCGCGGGCCACCGAGGGATGGTGGTGCGTGACGACCTGCGGCGCGTACACGATCCAGCCCCCGCGGGCGGCCATGTCGAAGGCCATCAGTACCTCTTCGGCGCCGAGGAACAGGCGCGGCTGGTAACCGCCCACGGCGCGGAAGGCCGCGGTGCGCATCACCACGGCGCCGGCCATGAAGCTGACGAGCGGGGGGCCGGGCAAGGGCACGCCGGGTGGCGGGGCGACGGGGCTGCGCGCCATCGCCTCGCAGGCCGGATCGAAGCGGTTGTCGGGCCCCACCAGCACGCGGGCCGACAAGGCCATCACGCGCGGGTCGGCCTCCAGCAGGTCGGCGGCCGTGGCCAGTGACCCGGGCGACCACCACGTGTCGTCGTCGCAGAAGGCCACATAGGGCGTGTCCACCAGGGCCACGCCACGGTTGCGGCCGGCGGCGCCTTCGTTGATCGGGCAGCGCACCAGGCGCGCATCGGCCAGGCCCGGTATGCCGCGAACCTGGTCCGGTGTGACGGGCGGGGTCGAGGCGTTGTCGACCACGATGACATGAGGCCGCTCAGGCAGTGCGGCCAGGTGCTGCAGGGTGCGGGCCAGTTCGGCCGGGCGGTTGTGGGTGAGCACGACGATGCTGATGCGATCGCGTGCGGGCTTGTCGGGGTGGTCCATGCGCGGCTCCTCGTGCGTGCGGCGGCCGACAGGGGTGGCAAGCGGTGTGCCGTGCTGGCCGGATGGCCGATGCCATGGGCCTTCCGGCCCAAGGTCTTGTCATCGTGGTGTCGTCATCAGGCCGACACACGGCCTGGGCACCATCTGCGGTCGCTGTTGTCCCTTTTTGCAGAAACGATGTTGTCTCCCTTCGGCGATCTCATGGCCTCGCCCACCGCATGCTGTGCTGCCGATGTGCCTGGCGTGGTGTCGTCGCTGGTGGCGGGGCGGTCGCTGTCTGCGCACTTTCAGCCTCTGGTGCGCCTGGCCGATGGCGTGGTGTTCGCGCACGAGGCGCTGGTGCGAGGTCCCGTGGGCTCGCCGCTGCAACAGCCCGATGCGCTGTTCAAGGCCGCTGCCGCCGAAGGGCAGACGCTGCGCCTGGAGAATGCCTGCGTGGCCGTGGCGCTGAAGTGCTGGTCGGCCCATGCGGTGGGCGGCAAGCTGTTCGTCAATGTCAGCGCCGACGCGCTGGTGAGCTGCCTGCAGCACACGGCCCTGCAGGAGCGGCTGGCGGCCATGCAGGTGCTGGGCGTGCCGGCT
This sequence comes from Aquabacterium olei, assembly GCA_029279925.1. Classification (GTDB taxonomy): domain Bacteria; phylum Pseudomonadota; class Gammaproteobacteria; order Burkholderiales; family Burkholderiaceae_C; genus Aquabacterium; species Aquabacterium olei_A. The sequence goes on along the minus strand of JAJUHM010000040.1, from coordinate 12,940 downwards.
GCGGCGCTGGTGCTGGAGATCACCGAGCACGAACGCGTGTCGGACGTCGGCCGGCTGGTGGGCGCCGTGAACGACCTGCGCTCGCATGGCATCCAGATCGCGCTGGACGACTTCGGCGACGGACGTTCCAGCCTGCGCCTGTGGTCCGAGCTCCACCCCGACTACGTCAAGATCGACAAGTACTTCTCCAACGGCCTGTCACACCGTGCCGAGAAGGTGCAGACCATGCAGGCGCTGGCCCGCATCGCCGAGACCTTCGGAACGCAGCTGGTGGCAGAAGGCATCGAGACCGTGGACGAGGCCCGCGTGGCGCGCGACCTGGGTATCCACCTGGGCCAGGGCTACTTCTTCGGGCGGCCGGCGGCCGAGCCGGTGGCCGTGGTGGCCGAGGACGCACGGCGGGATTTCGGGCGGGCCAGCGTGGCGGTGTTGCCGCACCGGCCCCGGTCGGTGCGCAGCGACTTCACGGTGGAACGCATCACGGTGCGCCAGGCGGCGCTGGATGTGAGCGCCACCCACCTGGATGTGGAACGGTGGTTCCGCGCCGACCCGACGCTGCAGAACCTGGCCATCGTGGAAGACGAGCGGCCTGTGGGGCTGATCCACCGCAACAACTTCATGGACCAGTACGGCAAGCCCTTCTTCAAGGAGCTGTACGGCCGCAAGTCGTGCATCGTGGTGGCCAACACGGCGCCGCTGGTGCTGGACAAACACACGGGCATTGCGCAGCTGACCGACGTGCTGACCTCGGAAGACCAGCGCTACCTGCGCGACGGCTTCATCGTGACCGAGCAGGGGCGTTACATCGGCGTGGGCACGGGCGACATGCTGGTGCGCTCGGTGACCGAGATCCGGGTGGAGGCCGCCCGGCATGCCAACCCGCTGACCTTCCTGCCGGGCAACATCCCCATCACCGAACACGTGGACCGCCTGCTGGCGCATGGTGTGGAGTTTGTGGCCGCCTATGTGGACCTGAACAACTTCAAGCCCTTCAACGACCAGTATGGCTACTGGCGCGGCGACGAGGTGATCCAGCTGGCGGCCCGCGCCGTGATCGCGCACTGCGACCCGCGGCGCGACTTTGTGGGCCATGTGGGCGGCGATGACTTTGTGGTGCTGTTCCAGAGCGAAGACTGGCTGCAGCGGTGCGACGGCATCGTGGCGCAGTTCAACGAGACGGTGCAGACGCTGTACGACGAGGCGGACCTGCGCGCGGGCGGCTTCGAGGCGGAAGACCGCCATGGGGAGATGCGGTTCTTTCCGCTCACCACGATGTCGATCGGCGTGAAGCGCGTGCGGCGGAACCAGTTCGCACGGGCCGAGCAGGTGGCGTCGGCGGCGGCAGAGGCGAAGCGGACGGCCAAGCGGGATGGGGTGGGGGTGTTGATTCAGTGAGGGGGCGGGCGTTGGGATGAGGCCTTTGTGAGGTCAGTGGCTTCGGCTCACCCCACCCCGCTCATTTGGTGAGCCTCAAACCCTTGAGGAAGTTGCCACCGAGTGGATAGAGCCGCTTGAGTGGGCAGGTCACTCGGCCTGTTTGTGGCCCAGGGCGTGGGCGAGTCGATGAGCAAGCGCATTCCCAAAGGACTCGGTGCTTGTTCTGGGCCAACCAGCGGATGGTGATGGAGTGAACGCACCGTCGGCGAGCACTCAGAGCTCGGGGATTCCTAGTTCGCGTAGGTACGAATAGGTCGGGTCATAAATGCTTGGCGACCGGGTCGGATCTTCTTCATCACCTTCTGGCACCACCAGAACCATTCCTTGACGCGCACGCGTCAAAAGCACACGGTAGGCATTTTCAAGGTAACGCCTGCGTTCAACCTTGTTAATTCTGTTCCACCGCGAACCGCGGAACTGGTGATGCCCCCAGCCGCTACCGGTCGCGCGTAAGTCCCCATCCCAGACGACGCACGCCCAGTCCAATTCCAGGCCTTGAACTTGAAACTCGGTTGCGACGTCTTCCAGGTAAAAAGAAGAACGAATGTCGTCCCTGCCGTCCAGGAACCACTTCACTGGATCGGTCTTTACCCTGACGTCGATGGCGTGTGGCTTCAGCCTTTCAGCTTGTGAAGACACAACAATGCCATAACGCTCTGAGCCGCGAGCCTGCGACTTCAGCCATCGCTTCGCGCGATTCAGGTCACGCGTGATGACGATCGGATACCGATCGCGGAAGTTCGACAGTGTCTGCTGGGCTAGCTCGACTTCGAAGTTCAATACTTCTTTGATGAATCGACTCAATGACTCTGCTCGGAACGATCGCATGGACGTAGCAAGGTGCAGTGATGCACTCCGCACTGTATCCGTCTTCGCGAGAACGTCCCTCAAGGACTCGCTAGGCTGATCATCGACGAGCTGGGGCGATAGATGTACTTTCCAAGTCGGGAATCGACGCAGTAGTGCTCTGAGCCATTCGTCGATGCCGCCCTCGCCCGTGTTGATTTCCTGACCGCTTCCAACGAGACACACAATCACAGCCCAGCTCTCATGCCGGTCTAGACAGGAAATCAAGAACTCCGGCTCTGACTGATCGAAGCCAGCTTGCCCCTTTTTCCTTTCCATGAATGCACTGGTCTGCGCCACATTCCACGCGCGTTGGGCTTCATCAAACAGAACCACATGTTCGGGCGGCGCGCCGTGATCACGAAGGTACTCGTCGCGGAAGTGATGAACGTTTTGGATGAAAGCCTCGACCTCCTTTGTGGCGTCACCCTTGCGGATGCGTCTGCCTTCATTTGCCGCGCGTTCGACTCGATCGCGTGTCAATGCCTCGCGCAAGACAGCAACCAGCGGGCCGTTGCCTGACAGGAAGACACTGTATGTGTCGCTTTCAACATCCAGATGTCGGTTGGCGACGTTCAATCCAACCAGCGTTTTGCCTGCACCTGGCACACCGGTTACAAAGCAAATGCACTTTTGCCGGTATTGACGGGCCTCCTCAATGATGCGATCAATGGCGTGCGTCGTCTCTGCAAGATTTCGAGCGCCAGCATCGCTTCTCGAAACGTCTTCAACACTGTGGCCAGCGTAAAGGGCGCGGGCGGCTTCGACGATTGTCGGGGTCGGTAGGTAGCGACCTTCCTCCCAGCGCTGGACATCAATCTGCACCGCTGGAACGACCGCAATGGCCTGGCTCAGCAAGGCTGAGAGTTGACCAGGGGCCGCGCATACGGGAAGGTACAGACCATCGTTATGGATGGTTTGCTGAAAGGTGTGCTCACGATGGGGTGCCTCCGTTGCAATCAGCACCGGCAAGATATGAATGTGGTGGCTTGTTTCATGGAAATACTTGAAGTCGAGTGCGTAATCCCAGACTTGATTGATGGCCGAGCGATCGAAGTGAGACTCCCCCACCTTGAACTCCACGATGACCATCAGTCTTCCGGTCAGTAGCACGACATCCGCTCGACGTCCAAGCCGAGGGACAGTTAGCTCGAAGTAAATACGGCTGTCATCGATCAAGGCGGCTGGGAGCGCCGTGCATTTCAAGATCTGTACTTGCGCTTCCCAGGCATTGCGTTGAGTGAGCTCGACATCTCCTTCCGCTGCCCGCAGTAATGCACCCAGAATGGCGTTGGTGTCCTGCTTGAGGAACTCCCGCCACGGTGCGCTGTACATCCAGCGCTTAATTGCGAGTCTGCTTTCGAGAGCCAGGGACATGGTCACTCCTGCTTTTACTTGTTCTTGTGCGATAGATCATTGCATCAGGACTGGGTCCGGCCAGGCCGTTTGAACACTTGCCCCTCATGCCACTTCAAGAACTCCGCTTTCGGGTAGTAGTCCTTGCTCTGCGGCAGGATGATCCCCGCGCCATGGAACCCCAGCAGCATGCTGCGTGACGCCTCACCGGCCACGGCGTGCTGGCTGAACACCAGGCTGTAGGTGTCGGGCAGGATGGTGAACGCGCCCAGGTCGAACACCTTGTGATGCAGCGCGCACAGGGCCAGGCCGTTGGGCTCGATGTCGGGGCCTTGCGCCTGGAACCACTGGATGTGCGCAGCCTCCAGCCCGGCCGACACGTTGCCTATGCGCAGGTCGAAGCCGCACACGCAGCAGCGGTACTCATAGGCGCGCAGCACACGTTCCCGGAAGGCCGGGTCGCGCCTCGCGATCTTGCGTTGTGAGGTGCGGCCGTCTTCCACCGGCACACTGAGATCCAGCCCCAGCGCTTGAAGGATGTCGCCGTGCAGCGTGTCGGGGAAGTGGGCGTCGAGCAGCTGGTGAGCCAGTTGGGCGCGTAGAGCCGGGTCCTTGCGCAGCGCAGCGTCCACCTCGGGGGCAAATCCGGCCGTCACGCTCGGTTCGCGCAGTTCGCTCAGATTCGGCGTGGCGGCGGGGGCCCGGTTCAACAGGCTGCTTGGGCCATTGAGTCGCCACAGACCGTCGGTCTGCAGATGCCAGAAGGGGTTGTGCGGAGTCTTGGGCGCGCTGCTGGGGCCGAACTCGGTCAACAACTGGCGCAGCGTGTCTTCAACCTCACCAAAGTGCATGGTGCGTGGAAGTCCTTGCGCAATGCGGGCCAGGGCCAGCAGGATCAGCAAGGGCTTGTGGACGGCGCGTTGCGAGCCGCGCTGGAACACGCGGATGCGCTCGAAGGCTTTGAGGACGTCTTGACTGCTCAGGCTCATGTGAAGCGTTCAGGCTCGGCACACCAGCGCATTCAACCATGTCTGCGCCTCGCCCGGACGCTGATCGGTCGTGAGCCAGGTCTCGATACCCGATACATGGGGCAAGGGCTTCAGCCATTCGGTCAGTAGCGCCTCATCGCAGTCGGTGAAGGGGCGGCCCAATGCGTCCATGCGTTCGATCGGTTGACCGGCGTTGCGGTGTTTGTAGCTCGCGTACACGACCCCGCCCGGCTTGAGCAGTCGCCACAGGCGAGACCACGCTTCTGGCTGATCACGCCTGGCCACATGCAGCAGGCTGGCGCAGGCCCATATGCCGTCGAACAGGGTGCCAGCGGGCAGCCCCAGCTGAGCGGCGTCCGACAGGCTCAGAAAGTGAGCGACCTTAACCTGCAGGCCGCTGTGTTCGGCTGCGAGGCGTGCCAGTTTGGGGCTGGCATCGAACGCCGTGACCTGATAACCACGATCCTTGAACGCCCGGGCATCACGCCCCGAGCCACACCCCGCATCCAGAATGTGCCCGCCTGCCGGGATGTTGTGCAGAAACCGCGCGTGCAGCGGCCCCATGTCGACCCCCACGGTCGCTTCAAAGAATGTCGTCGCGTGGTCGTTGTAATACTGGCTGGTCTGGCTCATCGAACACGGCCACGCACATCGGTGCGCGCCCTCCCTTCACGCATTCTAGGCAAGGGGAATGCACCGCCCAAATACCCTTTGCAGGGATACTTGACGGGTTTCATCCGCCTTCCGACGAAGGTTTACTCGGGCTCTCCACCATGTCCATCGCCACGCTTTTCGCTGCCTCTTCGACCTTCGAATCGGCCCGACAGGTGGCGGTGCTGCATGCCGATCACCCTGCACGCCGCCTGCATGGCCACGGCTTCGAGGTCATCCTCCATGCCAACCAGGATGCAGGCGGCCGAGACCTGTCGATCGACTACGACCACTTGGATGCCATCTGGGCGCCGTTCCATGAGACCCGCGGGTGTGGGGCCATCGCCCTGGTGGATCGCCATGGCCCGGCGTCGCCTGTCTGAAGTTGTGAGCCCTGGCGCTTGACATCGGACATTTGGACCATGTTGAACCCGCTGAACGGGCCACCTGTGTTCTGTGCCGTGTTCTAAGCTTCTCGTTGATCTTGTTTGTTCGAGTTCGTTGATCAACGCGAGCACTTCTCAGCATGGCGATCTTTCCCCAAGGCCTGACCCGCATCGACAAGCGCTGCAACACCGGCGAGCGCCGTGTGCTGCATCAGCTCAAGCGTTGCCTGGAAGACGACTACATCGTCTGGCACGACATTCCCATCGGCCCGAAGGCCCGTCAGCCTGACTTCGTGATCCTCAGCCCGCGCTGGGGCGTGCTGTTGCTGGAGGTGAAGGACTGGAAGCGGCAGACCTTGATCAAGGCGAACGTGGATCAGGTCGAGTTGCAGACGCCGCACGGGCGCGTGACCGACGGCAGCCCGATGCGCCAGGTTCGGGACTACACGATGGAACTGGTGAACCTGATGCAGGCCGATCCGCAGTTGGTGCACGCGGACGGACCGTTTCAGGGAAAGTTGCTGTTTCCGTATGGCTGGGGCGTGGTCTTCTCGGGCATCACGAAGGAGGCGGCCGGCGAAGACTTTCACGAGGTCTTTCCCGAGTTCAAGACCCTGCTGCGCGACGACCTGGAAGAAGACGTGGACCCGGGCGACTTCCAGATGCGGCTCTGGGGCATGTTCACGGTGAACTACCCCTACACGCTGACGCTGCCGCAGCGGGACCGCATCCGCTGGCATCTGTTCCCCGAGATCCGGATGCAGCCGGCGCAGCCCTCATTGCTGCCGGTCGATGAGACGGGGTCATCTGCGGGTGACCTGCCCGATCTGCTTCAGGTGATGGACCTGCAGCAGGAGCAGATTGCGCGCACGCTGGGGGCGGGCCACCGGGTCATCCACGGCCCTGCGGGCTCGGGCAAGACCATGATCCTGATCTACCGCGCGCAGCAGCTGGCGGCGGCGGCGCAGCCGGGCAAGCCCATCCTCATTCTTTGCTACAACCGCTCGCTGGCCGGGCGCATCGAGGCGGTGCTGCGCGAGCGTGGCGTGGACGAGCGCGTGCAGGTGCGGACTTTCCATGCTTGGTGCCAGGACATGGTGGACACCTACCAGGTGAATGTGCCCGGCGTGAAGACGCGCGACAACGCTTACTACGCGGCCCTGGTGGGCGCGGTGGAGCGGGCGCTCGAAACGGGCCTGGTGCCCTCGGGGCAGTACCTGGCGCTGCTGGTGGACGAGGCGCACGACTTCGAGGAGTCTTGGCTGCGCCTGTGCACGCAGCTGGTCGACCCGCTGACGCGCAGCCTGCTGGTGATGTACGACGATGCCCAGTCGATCTACCAGAAGAAGCGGCGCAGCCGGTTCACGTTTGCCGGTGTCGGCATCGAGGCGCTGGGGCGGCGCACGCAGGTGCTGAAGCTGAACTACCGCAACACGCGCGAGGTGCTGAACCTGGCGGTGCGGTGCGCGGATGCCTTGCTGCGCTCGGAAGACGAGACGAGCGACACCGCGACAGTGACGCCCACCTCGGCCGGCCGCTCCGGGCCGCCGCCGGTGCTGGTGCGGGCGCGTTCACCGCTGGAAGAAGCCGAGCTGATTGCCCAGCGCATCGTCGGTCTGCTGGCCGAGGGGGTGGCGCCGGACGAGGTGGTGGTGTTGTGCCGCACCCGACAATTGATGGCCCCCTTCGAGCGGGCCCTGCGCGCCGCCAGGGTGCCGATGCAGTCGATGAACGAAGAGGGCTTCAGGCGCTTCAACTGGCGCAAGCCGGCGGTGCGGCTCATCACGCTGCACAGCGCCAAGGGGCTGGAGTTCGCACACGTGTTCGTGGTGGGTCTGCAGGCTCTGCCCTACAAGGGCGAAAGCCTCGAGGAAGAGGTGCGGCTGTTGTATGTCGGCATGACGCGGGCAACGCAGACGCTCACCTTGTCGGCGTCGGGGCGCTCGGTGATGGTGGACCGGGTGGCGTCGGCGCTGGAAGCAGAGTCCGGCAGCGCGGCATGAGCCGCTGAGCCACCTGTGCGACGGCCCCTGGCCCACCTTCTCAGAACCGATACCCCGCCGTCACCCACACCATCGGCGCGCGCTGCAACCCATCCGACTTGGCCGCGCCGCCTGCCGTGCGCCAGGCCGCCGACGCATCTACCGACCAGTTGCCGGCCTGCGCCCGCACGCCGATCCCGCCGCCACCCAGGGTGCGTGCGTTGTCGCCGGTGGACCAGGGGCGGGCGTTGCGGGTGACGCGGCCCGTGTCGTGGAAGACATAAGGCATGAGGTTGCCGGCCGCGTAGCGCAGCTCGGCCTGACCCACCCAGCCGCGGTCGCCGTAGGCTTCGCCGGAAGGATAGGCGCGCACGCCGCTGACCCCGCCCAGGCCGAATCCTTCGGACGAGTCGAGGTTGTCGCCCGTCCATTGCGCCGAGACCCGGGCATACAGCGACCATGCGCCGGGCAGCGCTTGGATGCGGGCGAGGTCCACATTGAGCTTCTCGAACCGGCCCTGTGTGCGCCCGGTGGCCGCGTCCATGGCCCGGCTGGTGGTGTCGAGCTGGAGCTTGCCGACGGTCCAGGTGACGGCCCCGAATGTGATGCCGCCCTGCCCCAGCCCGTCGCGCAGGTCGAACCGCAGGGTCAGCGGCAGGGTGTCGCTGGACTTGTCGCTGCGGCTGTCGGTGGCGCCCTGGCGGTCGACCAGCTGCTTGTGCAGATACTGCCCGGCCAGTGCGGCGTTGAAGCGCTGTGAGCGCACCAGCGCGTAGCTCAGCCCGACGTTGCCGACGCTGGCCGTGCCGGTGGCATCCAGCGTGGCGAACTCCTTGCCCAGCGCGTAGGCGCTGCGTGAGTAACCAGCTTGGGCGCGCCAGCCGTTTACGCCCAGCGGCACCTGGTAGTCGACGCTGCCGAACCAGGTGTCGCGCTCGGTCATCAGCGTGCGCAGGCTGAGCTGGTCACCGAGGGTGAACGGGCTGAACACATCCAGGTTGAATCGCGCCCGGTTGGCGCCGGTGTAGCGGTTGCCGGTGTTGTCGAGGCCCACTTCACCGGCCACGCGGGCGGTACGGGTCAGGCTGACCTCCAGGTCCCCTGTGCCCGCCGCCTGGCCGGGGCGCACCAGCGGCGCGGGTTGCACGCCGGGCTGGTCGTCCAGCAGCAGGATGGAGCGTTCGAGCGAAGCGCTGTCGATCACCGCACCGGGCTGCAGGCCTGCCAGAAAGCGCTGTGCCTGGGCAGCCAGCCGGGCGTCGTCGGTCCGCACTGTGATCTGGCCGTAGCGCCCTTCCACCACCTCGATCTGCAGCACACCGTCGGTCAGGGGCTGGGCGGGAAGCAGGGCACGGGCAAATGGGTAGCCGCTGGCACGGTAGTGGGCGGTGACTGCCTGGGTCAGTGAACGCAAGCCCGCCAGGTCGAACGGCCGGCCGCGCACATCGCCCATCACGCCGAGCAGGGTGTCGGTGGCGATGACGGTGTTGCCGCGGATCTCGACGCGGTTGAGCGTGACGGTGGGACCGCCGGAGGCGACCGGCTTGTCGTTCGAAGGCAGAGCCAGCTCAAAGGCTGAGCCACCTTGAGGGGCGGCCTGAACAGGCTGCATCTGCTGCAGCACCTGCCCGGCATCGGGGGCGCGCTGGGCCAGGGCCTGCGGAGCGAGGTGAGCCAGGGCCAGCAGCGTGGCGGCATGGCAGAGGGTGAGGCGTCGGGCAGCCATCATTGCGCCTCCTGGGCCGAGGGGGTGGACACACTGGTGGGCAGCTTGATGCCGCCCGACACGACGAGGACGCGCATGAAGCCAGCGGCATCGCGGCTGCCCGAGCCCGCCGGGGGCGAGTCGGTGGCGGCCACCATGACGAGGCCTGTGCTGCCGCCGGCGCTGGCAGTGGGTTGCGATGTGACCGTGGCAGGCTGCAGCGGTGCAGGGCGGCTGGCGCCGAGGATGGTCATGATGGCGGCGTTCTCAGGCTCGCTGAGCAGGCGTCCGTTGATGCTCAGCGTCCCGTTCACCGCGGTGATGAGGTAGTTGCTGTTGGCAAGTTGGCTGGCGTCGATCAGGTAGCTGCCCAGAGCCTCGCCTGGCACGCGCTGAAGGCTGCCGCTCAGGCTGTCGCCCGGAATCAGGCTGCCCTGGGTGACCAGGTAGGTCAGTGCGGGGTCGGCGGTGCCGTAGGTCTTGCTCAGGTTGGCGGCCGTCACGGTGATGGGGCGAGGGTCGATGGTGAGCGTGCCGTCAAGGTAGCGGATGAGGTAGCCGTGCTGGTCGGAGGACAGGCCGCTGAGCGCCAGGGTGTACGTGCCTGCCTCGGTGGCGCCCATGGCGGTGCCAGCCAGGGTCAGCGTGCCCTGCAGCCGGGTCATGTCGGGCGTGCTGCTGTAGGTGGGCGCGGGGCTGCCGCTGTAGGCCTGGCCGTCGTAGGTCTTGCTGACCGCGCCGACCGACACGGTGAGCGGCGTCATGAAGGTCTGGAGCAGGGGTGCCGTCTGGCCTTCGTACAGCGTCCACACGTTGTTCATGTCCCAGCCGGGGTGGCTGTCGCCGTTGACAGGCGTGGGGCCGGTGAAGTTGGCGCGGGTTTTCAGGTCGACGGTGTTCAGCGGTCGGCCCGCGCTGCTGGTGGCCTGTCCGCTGCGTTGCACGTCCCAGAAGCTGCTGTCGGCCGCGTGGCTGTTGTCGCTGTAGCCCGTGAGGCCGCCAACGTACGCGCCGGGGCTGCTGACGGCGCCGCTGGAATAGCTCTGGTAGATGCCGCCGCCGTGGTGGCCCACCAGCCCACCCACCCTTTCGCCGGTGGCCGTGACGGCACCGGTGGCGTACGTGTTGGCGATGTAGTAATTGCTGTAGCCCGTGAGACCGCCCACGTAGCTGCCGCCGACGACGTTGCCGGTGGCGTAGCTCTCCATCAGTGCGCCGGTGTTGGCACCGGTCAGGCCGCCAATCAGCTCGGCGTTGCCGTTGCCCGTGACATCGCCGGTGGCATAACTGCGCAGCACCCAGGCGGCGCTGAAGCCGGCAAGCCCGCCCACGAAGCGGTCGCCCGTCACGTTGGCGAAGGAGCGGCTTTCGGACACCTCGATGGAGTCCTGCACGCCCGTGAGGCCGCCGACAAAGCCGTCTCCCTGCACATTCCCCGACGAGAACACGTTGTGCAGCCGCCCGCCCATGGCGAAGCCCGCCACGGCGCCCACACGCTCGCCCCCGGTGACCTGGGTGGCGCTCAGGCCGACGTTGCGCAGCTGTGCCCTGTCCGTCAGGCCGAACAGGCCCACGCCGTATTGCCCTGCCCGGTCGATGGTGAGGCCGGAGATGGTGTGGCCCAGCCCGTCGAACTGGCCGCTGAAGGCGGTGCTGCTGTCGCCCACAGGGCGGAAGCCACCGGTCCAGCCTGCCGTCGCACTGGCGTCGATGTCGCTGCCCAACGCGTAGTGGCCACCCAGGTCGCCGCGCATGCCTTGCAGGTCGGTGCCGCTGGTGCTGCCTTCGGCGCCCAGGGTGTTGATCACGGTGTAGCCCTGGCCGCCGATGGTGAGCAGCCCGGTGCCCGAGCGGCCGCCGAAGTCCACGCGGCCGGAGAACCGGCCGTCCGGTGTCGCACCCGTGCGCACGACGCCTGCCGGGTTGCCGGCGTCGTTGCCGTTGGCCGTGCCCGGGTTGAGCACCAGGCTGGAGGTGCCGTTGGCCGTCATGACCGCCTGGATGCGTATGTCGCGCGCGGCCGTGAGGGTCAGGGTGTGGGCCGACCAGTTCACGGCATCGTTGACGAAGAGGTCGCCCGCGCCCCCGTTCTGGCCGGTGCTGCTTTCGATCGTGACGTTGTTGCTGGTGAGCGCCGTGGTGAGCTGCGCCCCGGTCATGTCACCGCCGGTGGCCGCGATGGTGAAGTCTTGCGGGTCGATCAGCCACGTGCCGGTGCGCCCCTGCGGTGCGGCCGTCGTGACCCGCAGGTCGCCGGCCAGGGTCACGCGAGCGGCGCTGGTTTCGATGAAGCCGCCATCGCCCCCCGAGGGTGCGCTGGCATCCAGCACGCCGCCCACGTCGATCCGGTCGCGGTCGAGCCCGCCCAGCAGCACGATCTGGCCGCGTTCCCCCGTGGCCAGTGTCTGCGCTTCGGTGGTGCCGGTGTGCCGGATCACGGTGGCGGCGAGATCGCCGGCCGACCGGGCCGCGAGGTAGACGACCCCGCCGGGCGCGCGGATGGCGCCGCCCTGGCTGATCAGCGCCTCGAGGGCGCCCTCTTGCACCTCGAGCTTCACGGGCCCACCCAGGTCGAGCACCACCGTGCGCCCGGCGCCGAGCGCGACGGTGCCGCCAGGGGCCGTGATGTCACCCTGGTTGACCACGCGGGCCGCGATGAAGGCGACCGCGCTGCCGGTGATGTGGCCCTGGTTGACCACGGCCTGGGTGCTGCCGCCGCTGAAGCGATGGCGGCCCGCCAGGAAGTCCTCGTTGCTGATGGACAGCGTGGAGGCCACCAGCCCGCCGACGTTCACCTCGGCCGTGGGCGAGAACAGCACCCCGTTCGGGTTGACGAGGAACACGTGGCCGTTGGCGCGCAGCGCGCCCTGGATGACCGAGGCATCCGAGCCGATGACGCGGTTGAGCGCCACCGCGCTGGCCGAGGGTTGCACGAAGGTGAGCGTGTGACCCTGGCCGACCGAGAAGCGCTGCCAGTCGGTCACCAGCCGGTCGGTCTGCTGCGTCACGGTCATCGCCGCGCCGCTCTGGTTGATCGTGGCTGAGCCGCTCACCACGGTGCCACCTTGCGGCAGGCCTTGGGCCAGGGCACTGCCTGTGGCCAGGGCCATCACGGCCATCAGCACGGGGGTGGGCTTGGGCAGGCGGCCCCGGGGGCGCGGTGTGCAGCTCATGGACATCTCGACAGCGAAAGCACCAGACGGCGCGGAACCCCGGATGTCACCGGGGCGCTCGTCTGGGGTTATCGGATGTAACGAGACGTTGTTGAGCCTTTGGAGAGCGAAAAATTGATACTCGCCGGTTCCGGCTCAGGCACGCCGGGCGGTGCGCCGCCGCCACGCGCCCACACCCGCCACCATTGCCACCCCGCTCAAGGCCAGCGTGGTGCTCTCCGGCTCGGGCACGGCGCTGATGGTGTTGGCGGTGTAATCCAGCCGGATCGACGTGTTGTAGATGAGCCAGCCATTGAGGCTGTAGCGCAGCGACCGGTTGGCAGAGAGGTCGGCCAGCAGGGCGGTGTCGAGGTCCAGCGTGACCGACAGTGCGCGCTTGCTCGTCGTGGTGATGTTCTCTGCGGTGAAGAAGTCG
>JAJUHM010000039.1 GCA_029279925.1 Aquabacterium olei | reverse complement strand
GGGCAGCGGCCAGCGTCAGCGTTCGCACTGGCCGCCACGGCGCTTGCGACGCGACGCCCGGCCTGTTCACCAGAGCCGGTCCGGTGTGAAGCGCAGCCCGAACGAGATCCAGCGGCCGGCGTGGGGGGCATTCCACTGCTGGCCCACCGTGGTGTCGAGCTGCAACCGATCCGGCACGATCGACAGGCGAAGGCCCGCCTGCACATAGGGGCGCGTCCGGTGGTCTCCGAAGCCTTCCGCCATGGCCGTCAGGCGAGAGGTCCAGTGCCACTCGGCGCCCAGGCCCCATGACACGCTGTGCTGACGGCTGGCCCGGTCTCTGATCCAGCCGAGGTTCGCATGCACGACGACCTCGTCGTCGCGGAACGACATGGACACGGGCACATAGGCGTAGCGGTTGCCCAGCAGATTGGGGCCAGGGTGCACCGCCGGGTGCCGCACGGTGCCCACGGCCAGACCCCAGCCCCAGCCGTCTGTCTCCATGTCCCGAAAGAGCGTCTTGAGCTGCAAGACCTCGTCTCGGGTATAGGGTTGTCCGTCGATGCTGGCGCCGCCGCCGCCGAGGGTGATCTCGAGATTGCCCAGGGGGTTGCACGCCGGTAGCGCCCACAGTTCGGTGCTGTGGCGGTAGAGCCGGGTCCAGCTCTCAAGCTGGCAGCTGCCCGCCGTCGTGAGACGGGCATCGTCCGTGACAAAGGGGCGAGCAGCCCAGCCGGACAAGGGCTGGGCAGCCATCAGCAACAGGGCGAGCGTCTTCATTCTCATTTCGGAAATCATAGAGGTCGTTGTTGAAACGCTTTTGACACATGCGCCGACGGTGGCGTCCGGTGACGGATGACCCTGACGGAACCCCGGCCACGACGCACAAAGGTGCACCCCAGGGCCCGACCTGCCAGACTGCCCGCTGTGTCTGTCTCTTCCCTGAAAGCGCCCCTGAGCACCCCGTGCTGGCACTGTCGGCATTTCGGTGGCGGTCCTCGCCAGCCCACCACGCGGCTGATCGCTTTCTGCCTGCGTCCCGGTGATCCCGCGGGCCCCTACCGGCACGACGACATGGCGGCGGGTTGCGCACAATGGGAGGCCTCCGAGCGGCTCCCGATGCGCCTGCTGGTGTGCGGCAGTCTGACGTGCACGGACCGCCATGCGGTCTTCCATGCGCTGGATCTGGTGCTGACGCGCCGTCGTGTCGACACCCTCATCCATGGCGCTGCGGCCGGTGTGGACACCGTGGCCGATCAGTGGGCCGTGGCCCGCGAGATCCAGCGCCAGGTTTTTCCGGTGTCGCCCGAGCAGTGGGCCCGGGTGGGGCTGGCGGCCAGTCCGCTGCGCAACACCCGCATGCTGCTGGAGGGGCGGCCCGATGGCGTGGTGGCGTTTCCAGGCGGCCCGGGCACCGAAGACATGGTGCTGCAGGCGCGCGTGGCCGGTATCCCGGTGTGGCGGCCCTACGAATGAACCAAGAAAAAACCCGCCGCACTGCACGAGCACGACGGGTCTGTCGGGAGGGCTCACCGCCCCGCCTGGCGCGCCGAGGTGACCTGGCTGCGCCGAACTCCCTGATGACAGGGCCGCCTCACTGGCGGTCGGGCCAGGGCGGGGTCACCCCGCCTCGCGCTGCCAAGCAGCGGTCCATGCCCGTGACGACCACCGACATCCGGTGTGTCCCGTTGTCAGCCCACAAACAACCGGGCTGGCAACGCCTTCAGTGTGCCTTCAACCCGCACACGGCGGGTGTGAAAGACGCACGGATCTCAGCGGTTGCTTTCCCGGACGATGACCCACTGACCGTCCTGCTGCTGCCAGGTCAGGGCCTTGGCGGTGCGGTCGTTGAAGTTGCTCGAGCGGTAGCCCTGCTCGAACGTCGTCACAACGGTGTCACCCTGGGCCGTGGCCTTGATCTGGTCGAGTTGCACCTCGATCGCGCCGGGCTTGGTCACGAGGCGACGGCGGTCGGCCGTCCATTGGGCCACCGTGCCCTTGCTGGGCTTGAAGCCGCGGGCGTAGAAGCTGAGGTAGCGGTCGGCGTCCTTCGACATCCAGGCGGCAGCCCAGTCGCGCAGGCGCTGGCTGACGGCTTCGGCCGCTGCGGCGTTGGCCGGCGCCTTGCCCGCGACCGTGGCCGCCTGGACGGCGGGGGCCGCCACGGGCACCACGGCCGCCGCCGGCACAGCCAGCTTGCGGGCGCGGGCGTCCAGTTCTTCGCGGCTGGTCGGGTTCACCTCGACCGAGACCACCGGGCAACGCTGTGCGGCGTCATCAGCGGCCTGCCAGTCCTTGACCAGGTCCGACTGGTCGCCGTCCTGCGTCAGGCCGAGGGTGCTGATCAGCGTCTGGCGGGCTGCCTGGGTGCGGGCGTAGGCCAGCAGCAGGTCGTGCTCGGCGTTGGCGTAGGCGCGGCGTGCGGTGTAGAGCTCGTTCTCGGAGTTCAGCAGGTCCAGCAGGCTGCGTTGGCCGATGTCGAACTGCTGACGGTAGGCGTCACGCGCCTTCTCGATGGCCAGGACGTTGCGGTCCAGGGCCGCCAGCTGGTCGCGCAGCTTGCGAATGTCGTTGTGGGCGATGGCGCCGGTCTGGCGCACGTCCCGACAGGCCTTGTCGCGCTGGTCGGCGGCCTGATTGATCAGGTCGGCAAACTGACGCACCCGGGCGCGGTCGGAGCCGCCGTTGTAGAGGTTCCAGTTCAGGACCAGTTCGGCGGCGGTGTCGCGCTTCTGGTTCAGCACGCCGTCGAAGTTGTTGCCCATGCCGGTGCGGACGCGGGCTTCCACGCGAGGCTGGAAGGCGCTTTCGCGGCCGGCTGCCTGGGCCTCGACAGCGCGCAGGTTTTCGACGGCTGCGCTGATGGCCGGGTTGCGTGCGAGCGCCTGGTTGACGTGCTCGGTGTTCGTTGCCAGCAGGCCCTTGTCGAGGCCACTGGGCTGCGGCAGGTTGGCCGCAGGGGCCTCGCCGACGATGCGCAGGAAGCGTGCGCTGACATCGTGCAGGTTGGCGATCTCGGTCGTCAGGTTCGACTCGGCCAGCGCCAGACGGGCGTTGGATTGCTCGGCGTCGACACCCCGGCCCACGCCAGCCTTGAACTTCGACTGCAGCTGGTCGGCCGCGTACTTGTGCTGAACGTAGTTGTCCTCGGCCAGCTGCACCATCTTGCGGAAGCGCAGCACGTCCAGATAGGCGCGCGCGGCTTCCAGGGCGGTGTCTTCGCTGGCGGACAGGAACTCGAAGTAGCGCACCATGCGGGCATGGCCCAGGCGCTCGACTTCCTTGCGGGTGGCCTGGCCGTCCCAGAGCATCTGGGTGGCACTCAGGGCCACGCCGTTGCGGCTCAGGCTGCGGTTTTCGGGGTCGCGCGAGGTGATGCGGTCGCGGTCGCGGCCCACGCTGGCGTTGAGGTCGACACGGGGCAGGAATCCGCCCCGGGCCACGTCGGTTTCGTTGGCCGCAGCCTGCAGCGCGTTCAGACGGGCGGTGACTTCGGGGTTGGTGCTGAGTGCCTTCTGCACGGCGGCGGCCATGCCAGCCGGTGTCTGGGCGGAAGCCAGGGTGCTGAGGCTGGCCAGCATCAGGGCGGTCAGGCCGAACTTGGTCGTATTCTGCGTCACTGTGTTGCCTTCAGGGAGAGACAGGCCTGGGATATCGGCCAGTGGGCCCTCGAACTACAACGGTGAGGCGCCCTGGTTACTTCTGTGTTCGTAAACAGCCCATTTTGTCACCAAAGGTGTGTAGCCCTGCAGGGGGTGATCCCCTTCGTGCAAGGGGGCCCCCCTTGCCTGAACGGTGAAGGACGGTTTTCAAGTCTGGCCGCCAGCGGCCGATACCGAACTGTGTTGACTTTTCCTGCGTCTGCGCCTGTGCCGCACCTCGTTCGAGCGAGGGGCCTAGGCCTGCGTGCCTTGTGGTTCGCGGGCCTGCTGGCGCTCGTGACGGCGCTGTGGGGCGCGGCGGTCGGATGGGCGCTCGACCCGCCTCGGGTGCTGTCCCAGGCTCAGCGCATGGGGCCCACCACCGTGGCACGCGTCCAGGCCCTGCTGCAGGAAATCGCCGAGGTTGCCCCCCAGGACGAGGAAGCCCGCCTGCGCGCTCTGAACACCTTTTTCAACCGCCAGGTTCAGTACAAGGACGACCGGGAAGTCTGGAGCCTGGTGGATTACTGGGCCTCGCCCCTCGAGATGCTGGCGCGCGGCCAGGGCGACTGCGAGGACTACGCCATCGGCAAGTACTTCGCGCTGATGGCGGCCGGTGTGCCCAGCGCGAAAATGCGCATGGTGTACGTGCGTGCGCAGACCGCGGGCACGGTGCAGGCGCACATGGTGCTCGCCTACTATGCTCAACCCGACGCCGAGCCCCTCATTCTGGACAACCTGGTGACCGAGATCCGGCCGGCGTCACGGCGGCCCGATCTGACGCCAGTTTTCAGCTTCAACGCCGAAGGCTTGTGGCAAGGTGTCGGGAGTTCGACCGCAGGTGACCCGGTGGCGCGGCTGTCGCGCTGGCGCGAGGTGCTGCTGAAGGCCCGGTCGGAGGGGTGGTGGTGAACGCCGTACAGGTGGAGTGTCTATGTCCTTGATTCGTCAGATCTGGTTGTTGTTGCTGGCGACGCTGTTGTTGGCGTTCTTCGGCAGCTTCGCCGTCTGGATGGTGTCGGCCCGCGGGTATCTGGAAACGCAGTTGCGGCTGAAGAACGCCGACAACGCCCAGTCGCTGGCCTTGAGCCTGTCGCAGCAGAAGGGCGACCGGACGGCCATCGAGCTGACCGCGGCGGCCATGTTCGACACCGGTTTCTACCAGCGCATCACCATGCGGGATGCTGCCGGGCGGGTGGTCTTCTCCCGAGAGGCGGATGCCGATGCGCAGGCCCCGCAGGCGCCCGGCTGGTTCGTGCACCTGGTGCCCGTCGTGTCGGTGCCGGGCGTGGCCCAGGTGTCGGACGGCTGGCGCGCGCTGGGTTCGGTCGAGGTGGTCAGTCACGCCTCGTTCGCGCACCAGCAACTCTGGCAGGGCAGCCTGAAGACGGCAGGCCTGCTGGCCGCGTTGGGCGCCCTGGCCGGTGTGGCGGCGGCGTTCGGCGTGCGGCGCATCCGCTCGCCGCTGGATGCCACGGTGGCCCAGGCCCAGGCGCTGATGGAGCGGCGCTTCGTGACCGTGGCCGAGCCGGCCGTGCCCGAACTGGCCCGTCTGAGCCGGGCCATGAACGAGGTGGTCCAGCGTCTGAAATCGCTGTTCGAGGAGCAGTCCGCCCAGGTGGAGCAGCTGCGCCAGCAGGCGCATTGCGACCCGCTCACCGGCCTCTCGCACCGAACCCACTTCATGGCCCAGCTGCGAACCACGGTGGCGGCCGAGGAAGGCCCGGGCGACGGCATGCTCTACCTCATCCGGGTGCTGGACCTGACGGGCATCAACCGCCAGCTGGGTCACCGCGCGACCGACGCGCTGTTGCAGAAGGTCGCCGGCGTGCTGCGTGGCGTGTGGGCCGATGTGCCCGGGGTGGCGCGGGGGCGTCTGAACGGAGGCGATTTCGCTGTGCTGGTGAGCCAGGGCGATGTGGCCCCGCCGCCTGCGGCCTACTTCGCCGATGTGCTGCGACGCGTGCTGGGTGAGATGGCCTCGCCGGCCCAGATCGTGGTGGGGGCCGTGGGGTGGCACCGCGGTATGCCGGTGGCCCAGGTGCTGGCTGCAGCCGACTCGGCGCTGGCCCGTGCCGAGAGCCGGGGCCCGTTCTCGGTCGAGACGGCCGACATGCCCCGGCCGGACGTGGCCGTGCTGGGTGAGGACGCCTGGCGGGTGCGTTTTGAGGACGCCATGGCTGGCGGCCGCCTGCAACTGGTTCGCTACCCGGTGGTCGACCGTGCCCGGCATCTGGTCCACCATGAATGCCCGCTGCGCATCCAGTTCGAATCCGAAGGGGGCCATGAGCCGGCGGCCGCCTGGCTGCCGATGGCCTTGCGCACCGGCGTGATCGCCCGCATCGACGAAGCCGCCGTGGCGCTGGCCCTGCTGGAGATCGAGGCCGACCGCGAGCCGCGCTGCGTCAACCTGTCACCGGCTTCGCTGGCTGACAGCGGCTTCGTGCCCCGCCTGCGTGCGCGCTTGGCATCGCTGCCCGAGGCCGCCCGCCTGCTGTGGCTCGAGGTGGATGAAAGCGCCGCGGTCGACCGTTTCGACATGGTGCGCGAGCTGTGCAAGCAGCTGCGTCCGCTGGGCGCGCACGTGGGGCTGGAGCACGCGGGCAACCGGCTCAGCCGCATCAGCCTGCTGTTCGAGGCCGGCCTGGACTACGTGAAGCTGGAGGCCTCGGTGGTGCACGGCGTGGCGCAGGATCCGTCCCGCTCGGCCTTTGTCTCGGCCACGGTCAGCATGCTGCATGGCCTGGGCCTGGAGGTGTTTGCCGAAGGGGTGACGGACGCCGCCGACATCCAGGCGCTGGCACAGGCTGGCCTGGATGGCGTGACCGGTCCGGCCGTGCGTCTGCCGGATTGATGCCGGCCCGGCGCTGTTGGGGCGCCGGCCGAGTGGCCGGTGACCTCCTTGCTCAGCGCTCTCGCAGGGCGTGCGAGCGCGCCTTGAGCACCGGCTTGAGCAGGTAGGACAGCACGGTCTTCTTGCCGGTCAGGATGTCCACCTCGGCGGTCATGCCGGGGATGATGGGCATCTGTTCGCTGAAGTTGGCGCGCTGCGTGCGCACGCGCACCATGTAGAAGGTGTTCTGGCCGCGCTCGTCGGTGACGGTGTCCGGGCTGATGTTCTCGACCACGGCATCCAGGCCGCCATAGACCGAGAAGTCGTAGGCTGTGAACTTGACGGTGGCCTGCTGTCCAGGGTGGATGAAGGCAATGTCGCGTGGCTGGACCTTGGCCTCCAGCACCAGGGCGTCGTCCAGCGGGACGATCTCGACGAGGTCCTTGCCCGGCGTCACGACCCCGCCCACGGTGTTGGCCAGCAGGCGCTGCACACGACCGCGCACGGGCGACTTGACCTGGGCCTTGTCGACCTTGTCCGCCAGTGCCACCGCGCCTTGGTTGAGCGCGTTCAGGCGTGCCAGCACGTCCGACAGTTCCTTGCGCGCCTCGTTGCGGAACGACAGCTCCGTCTCGGTGATCTTGCGGGTGGCTTCGCTGATGGCCGCCTGGGCTCGGCCGATCTGGGCACTGGCCTGTTCCATCTCGCCGCGCGCGCGCGTCACATCCCGCTCCAGGCGCAGCACGTCCACCTCGGACACGGCGCCGGTGGCCAGCAGCGGGCGGGTCTTGGTCAATTCCTGCTGAGACAGATCGAGCGCACGGGCCGCCGAGTCGCGACGCGCCCGGTACTCGCTGGCTTCCTGCTGGCGCTGGGCCAGTTGCTGCTGGCTGATGGACACGAGGGCCGCGAGTTCCGATCGGCGCGCGTCGTACAACTGGCGCTCTTCGTCGACGATGCGCTGCTCTTCGGCATCGCCATCCCGGGGTGTGGGCGGGCGGAAGACGTCGCCTTCGGCCAGGGCCTTGAGGCGGGCCTGCTTGGCCTGCAGGGCGAAAGCCTGTGCGGCGCTCTCGCGCACGCCCGACGTGGCCCGGGTCTCGTCGATGCGCAGCAGCAGCTGCCCGGCCTCGACGACCTGGCCTTCCTGCACCTTGATCTCCGACACCACGCCGCCATCGAGCGACTGGATCACCTGCAGTTGCCGCGAGGGGATGACCTTGGCATCGCCCTTGGCCACCTCGTCCACCTCGGCCAGCGCGGCCCAGACGACCAGCACCACGGCCACGGCCACGGCCGAGCGCACCAGGGTCTGCGCCCGGTGGGTCTGGGCCCGAGACATCACGGCGTCGGCTTCGTGCTCGAAAGCCGGCATGCCGGCTTCACGCGCCTGCGCTTCATCGATGCGCGGGCCCGCCAGGCGGTCCAGCAGCGGGTCGGTCACGGGGGCAATGACCCCGCGCACACGTTCGAGCACCCGCACGGCGCCCTGGCCTGACCGGATCAGCTTGTTCGTCATGTCTGTGGCCCTCGGTCAGGATGCGCGGGCGATGCGGCCCGCCGTCAGCGCCTGCATGATGCGGTCGCGCGGCCCATCGGCCACCACCTTGCCCTGGTCGATCACGATCACCCGGTCGACAAAGCTCAGCATCGACGTGCGGTGGGTGACCAGCAGCACCGTCTTGCCCTGGCAGAAGGCCTGCATGCGCTGCGTCACCAGCGCCTCGGTCGAGAAGTCCATGGCGCTGGTCGGCTCGTCCAGCAGCAGCAAGGGGGCGTTGTGCAGCACGGCGCGCGCAATGCCCACGCTCTGGCGCTGGCCGCCCGACAGCAGCTCGCCGCGTTCGCCCACCGGCAGGTCGAAGCCCTGCGGGTGGCGCTGAACGAACTCGGTCATGCCGGCGGTGTCGGCCGCGGCCACGATGGCTTCGTCCTGGGCGTGCGGCATGCCGAAGGTGATGTTCTCCCGCAGCGAGCCGAAGAACAGGTTCACGTCCTGCGACACGTGGCCGATGTTGCGGCGCACGTCGGCCGGGTCCAGCTGGCGCAGGTCGATGCCGTCCAGCAGCACGGCGCCTTCCGTGGGCTGATACAGCCCCATCACCAGCTTCTGCAGCGTCGTCTTCCCCGAGCCGACCTTGCCGATCAGGGCGACGCGTTCGCCCGCGGCCACCTTGAAACTCACGTCGTCCAGCGACCGGTCGTCCCGCCCCGGGTAGGCGAAGGACACATGGCGGAACTCGATCTCACCCTTCAGTTCGCGGCGTTGCACGAAGGCGCTGCCATCCGGGCGCTCGACGGGCTGCCCCATGATCTTCTCGAGCGATTCGAGGGCGGTGCGTGCGCCCTGGTACTGCATCAGCAGGCCGACGATCTGGCCGGCCGGGGCCAGCGCCCGGCTGGCGAGCATGCCGGCCGCGATCAGGCCACCCATGGTGAGCTGGCGGTCGGTGATCAGGTAGACGCCGATCACGACGATGCTGACCGACACCAGCTGGGTGAGGGTCATGGTCGTGTACATGGCCGAGGACGACAGGGCGCGCATGCGCACGTTGAGGGCCGACAGGTACTGGTTCGCCCGCTCCCAGCGCGCCTGGATGAGGCTTTCCGCCCCCTGCGCCTTGATGGTTTCGATGCCCGTGAGGCTTTCCACCAGGGTGGCGTTGCGCTGCGCCGAGGCCTGGTAGGTCTGCTGTGACAGCTCGTGCAGGCGGAACTGCAGCACATAGCCGGCCACCACGATCAGCAGGAAGATGACCACCACCGGGGCCATCAGCCACGGCGAGATCCAGCCGATCACGCCCAGGAAGAGCAGGGCGAAGGGCAGGTCGATCAGCGCCGTGACGGTGCCGGAGGCGATGAAGTCGCGCACCTGCTCGAAGCCACGCAGGTTGGCCGCGAACGAGCCGACCGAAGCCGGGCGGTTCTCCAGGCGCATGCCCAGCACCCGTTCCATCAGCGTGGCAGAGATCTGCACGTCGATCCGGGCGCTCGCCTCGTCGACAAAGTGGCTGCGCAGCAGTTTGATGAACAGGTCGCTGCCGAGCACCAGGACCACACCGATGGCCAGCACCCACAGGGTCTCGGTGGCGTGGTTGGGCACGACGCGGTCGTACACGTTCATCGAGAAGATGGGGTAGGCCAGCGCGAACAGGTTGATGAGCAGGGCGGCCCACAGCACGTCCCGGTAGACGAAGCGCTGGGCCAGCACCGGGCCCCAGAACCAGTGCCCTTGACGGGTGGCACGGATCGCGGGGGCGCGCTCGTCGAAACGGAAGTGCGGACGCGCCGACAGGACCACGCCGGTGTGACGCGCCTGCAGCTCGGCCAGCGGCAGGGCAACGGCACCCTGACCCGATTCGGGCAGCAGGATGCGGCACAGCCCATCGGCCTCGCGGGAGAGCAGCACGCAGGCGCGGTTGTCCTTGAGGATCAGGATGGCCGGCAGGATCAGCGGGTCGATGTCCGCCAGTGGTAGGCGCTGGACCCGGGTGGCCAGGCCTGCACGGCCTGCAGCCCGTTCCGCGAGCGCGAGCGTCAGGGGGCCATCTGCCAGCGGCAATCCGGCGGACAGCGAGGCGCGCGAGGCCGCGATCCCATGCAGGCGGCACACCTCGATCAGGCAATCGAGCAAGGGATCGGGGGTCACCAGGTCGTCCCTCACGCGAGGAGCGGTCTGGGCAGCAAGGGGTTCCTGAGGGGCATTCATCGGTCGTGTGCGGGCAGCGGTGCCCGCGCGAGGCCCCGGGGCCGGCGCGGGTGGATCAACGGATATCGGCGCAATGGACGCCGAATTGACCCGTTTCCCGGTCCGCGAAATAGCGTTCCAGTGTCATTCGCACGGTGCGGAAGGCCAGATCGTCCCAGGGAATCTCGTCCTGCCGGAAGAGGCGGGCTTCCATGGTCTCGGGGCCCGGCGCGAACTCGGTGTCCAGCAAGCGGGCCCGGTAGAACAGGTGGACCTGGCCAGCGCTCACCACATTGAGCACGCAGTACAGGTCGCCCAGCTCGATGTGGGCGCCGGCTTCCTCGTCGGTTTCACGCGCGGCACCCTCTGCGGTGGTCTCGCCCAGCTCCATGAAGCCGGCGGGCAGCGTCCAGAAGCCCTTGCGCGGCTCGATGTTGCGCTTGCACAGCAGCACCTGGTCGTCCCAGACCGGCACGGTGCCCACCACGTTCAGCGGGTTGACGTAGTGGACGTGGCCGCACGAGGGGCAGATGGCCCGCTCGCGGTTGTCGTCGGCAGGCACCTTGTGCTCGACAGGGGTGCCGCAGACCTGGCAGTGCTCGATTCGGCGTGCAAACAGCATGGGGCCAAGTGTAGGGCAAGGCGCAGTGGCTCAGCGCCGGCGTCGAGCGGGCCGCTGGGGGCTGCCGGTCGGGCGCGAACGCGCCGGGCGGGGGGTGAGCAGCATGCCGACCCACGGGGAGAACGCCTCCAGTACCTGCAGAGGCTGCCCCTTGTGGTGGAACACCGAGTGGCGGGCCCACTCGGGCGGCGGGCACGGGCCGGGCAGCGATGTCGGCGTGTGTTGACACCAGCTGCGTCGCACCCGCGCGCCCTCTCTTGACGTGGCGGCCAGCCGCCTGGCCTGCAGAGGGCCGCGCCGCACCTGTCGGTGCGTGAACAGCAGCTCGGCCAGTGGGCGCGTGCCCAGCCCCTTGATGGCGCGCCAGGCGCCCTGTGTCGCGATCAGCGGCGTCGCGCTGCGGGCCCAGACCGCGGGCCGCCCCCCCACCATCAGCATGACCTCGCGCACGTGCCCGCTGCGACACCCGATGGCGGCCTGCTCTTGCGGCCACAGCGGCAGATGTCCCTGGCACAGGACGCGGACCGTCACCTGGCCGTGGGCGCGCAGCCGGGCGGTCAGCGAGCCCGGTGCGTAAAGCCACGCTGTCAGGCGACGCTGCGTCAGCGGCCAGCCCGCGCGGGCGGATCGGGTACGGTCGAGGCGGGGCACAGTGCGGGTTAGCATCGGGCCGGCATCATAGCCCTCCCACCCCCATGTCCGAGTTGCCCTCTCCGCCCGCTCCTTCCATGCCGGACGCCCGGCTGTCCCTGCCGTCAGGCTGGATACAGCCGAGCCTGGGTGCCGGTGTCGGCGCCCTGATGACGGCGCGGTCCGCAGGGCACAGCAGCGGACCGTATGCCAGCTGCAACCTGGGCGACCATGTGGACGACAGTGCCACGGCCGTGGCCCGCAACCGCGCCAGCGTCGCCGGGCTGACGCGCGCGCGGCACGTGTGGCTGACGCAGGTGCATGGGCACCGGGTGGTCAGGCTGAGCACCGACAGCCTCGGGCAGCCACAGCCCGAAGCCGACGGGGCCGTCTGCACAGAGCCCGGGGTCGCCTGCACCGTCATGGTGGCCGACTGCCTGCCGGTGCTGCTGGCCGCACCGCAGGGGCGCGGTGTTGCGGCGCTGCACGCCGGCTGGCGCGGGTTGGCCGGTGCCGGCGACATGGCGGGCAGGGGCATTCTGGAGACCGGAGTCGATGCCTTGTGCGAGGCCGCCGGGTGTGACCCGGGCGATCTGCGCGCATGGCTGGGGCCCTGCATCGGCCCCTCGGCGTTCGAGGTCGGGGCGGACGTCTTGAAGGCTTTCGGTGTCGACCCCGACGAAGCCCATCCGCGGTTTGCCGCGCGGCCGCCGCATGCCGGCGAGGCCGCACCACGCTGGCTGGCCGACCTTGCCGGGTTGGCGCGTGACCGCCTGGCGGCGTTGCGACTGGTGGACGACCACATCGGTGGCGGCCGCTGGTGCACCGTCAGCGCGCCGTCACGGTTCTTTTCGTTCCGGCGCGACGCGGGTCGCACCGGTCGGCAGGCCGCCTGCATCTGGCTCGAGCGGCGCTCCTGAGTCGGTGGGCCGGGCCGGCAGGCCGGCCGCGTTACCGTTGCCCGCCTCGGCCTCCGCAGCGCGGGCCTCGGCTGCCAGGCGGGCCTTGCGCCGCGCAGGGGTGCTCAGCAGGTACATGAGCAGGGCCAGGGGGGCGATGCCGTAGAACACGAAGGTCACGATGGCGCCGAGCACGGTCCCTTGCGGGTCGGTGGCTTCGGCAAGCGCCATCAGGGAGGCCACATACATCCAGGCCAGGGCAACAATCCAGGTCCACATCGGCAAACGCTCTTGGGTGCTCTCAGGGGAAATCCTGCAGACGGTAACGGGCCGCACCGTGACGATATGCCTTGACCACGGTCAGACCGTACGGCGGGTGCGTGGCGATATTGTGAACGCGGTGCCCGTGCTTACCGTCTCTGTCGCCCTGTTGGAAAGACGGCAAAAGCCGCTCGTCGTCATTGGCGCTGAAAAAATGTGCCCCAAGAATAGGGCAATATGCACAGATCGAATGTGCCCGCATGGGCCTCAAGCAAGTAGGAGACGTATGGCGGTATCTCCCAGGTCGCGCACCCCGCGCGCCCGGCCGGCAACCAGCGCTGCGCCGAGCAAGGCTTCTCCCTCCGTCCAGGCCGCACAGGCCGCGGCCGCACCCGTGAAACGGACCCGTTCACGGGCGCCCGGGGCCGCAGACAGCGCCGCCGGGCAGGCCGCGCCGGAGGTCACCACGGCCCCCGATCCGGTGACGTCGGCGCACGGTGCTGCGGCCGACCCGGCCAGCCTGTTCACGGCGCCGTTCCAGGCCTTTGCACGAGGCCTGCCGGGGGCCGGCGGGGCGGCCGGCGAAGCCGGATGGGACTTCAGCCGCTGGATGGAATGGGCGCGCAGCCAGGGCGTCGATCCATCCCGCTTCTTCCAGTGGCCGCAGGCTGGCGCCGCGCCCGCCTGGCCCGCTGCCTTGACCGAGGGCCTGCCGCCAGCGCTGTCTCAGTGGATGAGCCAGCCCGGTGCCACCCTGCCTGGCTGGCCGCAAGGGGGCGTGCCGGCCGGTGCCACGGCCTTGACCGAGGCCGCCGAGGCCATGGGCCGCAGCCTGGGCGCCACCATCCAGTCCATCGCGGGGCTCACTGTGCCGGCCGAGGACATGCAGCGCATCCAGCAGGACTATGTGCAGCAGGCGACCGCGTTGTGGAACCAGTCGATCGACCGTCAGGCTGAACTGAAGCCCGCTGACAAGCGGTTTGCCGCGCCCGAGTGGTCGGCGAACCCGGCGGCGGCGTTCACGGCTTCGATGTACCTGCTCAACGCGCGCACGCTGCGTCGGCTCGCCGATGCGCTGCAGGGCGATGACAAGGCGCGCGAGCGCGTGCGCTTCGCCGTGCAGCAGTGGGTGGACGCATCGGCGCCCAGCAACTTCCTGGCCCTGAACCCCGAGGCGCTGAAGAAGGCCGTCGACACCGGGGGCACCAGCATCACCCAGGGCGTGAAGCAGCTGCTGCATGACCTGCGTCAGGGACACCTGTCGCAAACCGACGAGAGCGTGTTCCACGTCGGGCAGAACGTGGCCACCAGTGCGGGCCATGTCGTGTTCGAGAACGCCTTCTTCCAGTTGATCGAGTACGCCCCCCTGACGCCCAAGGTCTACGAACGGCCCTTCCTGTTCGTGCCGCCGTGCATCAACAAGTTCTACATCCTCGACCTGCAACCGGAGAATTCGGTTGTACGGCACCTCGTGTCGCAAGGCCACCGGGTGTTCATGGTCAGCTGGGTCAATCCCGACGACAGCCTCGCCCGGGCATCCTGGGATGACTACGTCGAGCAGGGCGTGTTCGAAGCCCTGCGCGTCACGCGTGAGATCACGGGTGCCGACCAGGTCAATGCGCTCGGCTTCTGTGTGGGCGGCACCCTGCTCGCCACCGCGCTGTCGACCCTTGCCGCACGCGGTGAGCATCCCGTCGCCAGCCTGACGCTGCTGACGGCCTTTCTGGACTTCGGCAACACCGGCATCATGGACGTCTTCGTGGACGAGGCCATGGTGCGGATGCGCGAAATGACCATGGGCCCGGACAGCCCTCAGGGCGGCGGGATGATGCGCGGCGGCGACCTGGCTGCCACGTTCTCTTTCCTGCGTCCCAACGACCTGGTGTGGAACTATGTCGTGGGCAACTACCTGAAAGGCGAGCCGCCGCCGGCATTCGACCTGCTGTACTGGAACAGCGACAGCACCAACCTGCCCGGGCCTTTCTACACCTGGTACCTGCGCAACACCTACCTCGAGAACAAGCTGGTTCAGCCCGGCGCCGTCGAGGTGTGTGGCGAGCCGGTCGATCTGGGCCGGCTCGACATGCCGACCTTCATCTACGGCTCGCGCGAGGACCACATCGTGCCCTGGGAAAGTGCCTATGCTTCCACGCGTGTGGTGCAGGGGCCGACCACCTTCGTGCTGGGCGCGTCCGGCCACATCGCTGGCGTGATCAATCCTCCCGAAAAGAAGAAACGCAGCCACTGGGTGAGCGGCTCGCTGGCACAGGCCTTGCCTGACAGCGCTTCCGACTGGCTGGCTGCCGCAGAAGAACGCCCGGGCAGCTGGTGGCCCGTCTGGACCGACTGGCTGGCAGGGCATGCAGGCCGGCAGGTGGCGGCACCGGCCCGACCGGGCAGCCGCGCCTACCCTCCGATCGAGGCCGCGCCCGGCCGTTACGTGCTGCGCAAGGCTTGAAACGCACGAGCCCGGCGCACGGGCTCTTCATTGATTGACTGAGACACAGGAGCGTCACATGACAGACATCGTCATCGTTGGAGCCGCGCGGACCGCGGTGGGCAAGTTTGGTGGAACCTTGGCCAAGACCCCGGCTTCGGAACTCGGTGCGGTGGTGATCAAGGACCTGCTGCGCCGCACCGGCGTGTCGGGCGAGCAGATCAGCGAAGTGATCCTGGGCCAGGTACATGAAATGTCTGCGACAGCAAATGAAGTGGCCAGTAATGCCGAACAGACAGCTCAGGCCGTACGTGAGTCTGCAAATAATTGCGAAGAAGGCAAAGATGTTATT